>JAUWHU010000306.1 GCA_030605705.1 Thermoflexia bacterium
TGGGAATGGACTGCAGGCCGGCCAGAAAGATGATGATATTATACCCCATACCGCGCCATAAACCCATCAAGATCAACGCAGGCATCGCCAGGTGGGGATCGCGCAGCCAGCGCAGCGACGAAAGGCCCAGTTTCAGCAGGATGCTGTTGAGCAGACCGTAGTCAGCCGGATGGTAAATCCAGATCCAGACGACGGAAATGGCTGCCATGGAGGTGATGGTCGGCAGGAAATAGGCGGTGCGAAAGAGACTCACGGCCCGCAATCGCTGGTTGAGCAGCAAGGCAAGGGACAAGGAGACAGCGATGTTCAAAGGGACGCCTAACGCGTAGTAGCCACTGTTACGGATGGAACGCAGGAACTCCGGCGCGCCAATTTCGTCAGTGAAAATATAACGGTAGTTCTCCAGACCGATGAACGAAGGTTGGTAGGGCAAGTTCCAGCGGGTGAGGCTGGCGTAAAAGGAGAAAAAGAGGGGGAAGAAGACGAAGACAGCAAAGACGATGAGGCTAGGGAGAAGAAACAGATAAGCAGAAAAAGTCTCCTCACCCCACCGCTGCCACCAGTTGCCCCGGCGTGTTGTTATTTGTGTCATCTGATTACCTCCTTATGAGAGCACTCATCGTAGAGAGCGCTGAGATCCGCTCCTCATCAGGTTGATTGAATCCGCTGCCCCGTGGATGTTAGTTCCCCAAGCAGCGATGTGGCCTCCATCACGCTGGCGGCCAAGATCTGTTTCACCTGCTCGAACTCCAGGTGGGCCAGTTGCCCCCCCTTGAGCTCCAACGTGACTATACCCTCGAAACCCCTCTGGGCCAGCAAGGGAACCCAGGTGCGGTACGGGACCCGCCCGTAAAGAAGTGGGTAGTGGTCCGTCCCCTTCTCGTCAACGTCGTGCAGGTGGACGTGGACAACGTGTTGTAAAAATGCCTCGTCAGGCGCGCTCAAGCGACCGGCCAGCACGTCGTGGCCCATGTCCCAGCAGAGACCCAGACGGGGATCGCCTATCTCCTCGACGATACGCAGTATCTCGGCGCGTTTGGTACCGATCTTGGTCCAGCGCGGATTTGGCCCCAGATTCTCCAGCGCGAGCGTCAGCGACGGGTAGCGCGCCAACGCCCATTCCAGAAACGCGACGGTATCGGCGTAGAGAGCATCGCGCGGCTGCGTCTCTGACCTGGCCCCGTGGACGACGACGGGCGCGGGCGCAAAGCGGGCGGCGACATCTAGCAGCGGCGCAGAGGCGGCCTCGAGCTCCTCCCGTCTCTCTCCGGCAAAGCCGACGACGTTATACGACCCCCGGTAAGGAGCGTGAAAGGACAACTCGAATCCCAATCGCCGGCAATCCTCCATCAGCGGCAGAATGCGCGACCAGTCCGGGTCGCCGTCCCACAGTTCAAACTCCAGCGCCCGCAGCCCCGCTTCCCGCAGCGGCTCCAGGAAACCCGGCAATGCCTCGCCGCAGGCCCAGCGTGGGTGCATGTTAAATCCGACCATCCTCGTAGTAGCGACTTTAGTCGCTCTTGCACCAGAACGACTGAAGTCGTTACTACCAAGATGGTTCACGCCCCTTACCGTAGTAGCGACTTTAGTCACTGAATCCATATCCCTTTCCTTTCCGCTGCGCTGCGCCCACCTCGATCAACCCCTGGGCTACCGCCGTTAGGTCAAGCCCGTTGACCCGCTCCACCTCCGCCAGCAATACCCGATCTAACGACTCAATGCCCGCCAGCGCGCCACAGATCGCCCCGGCGATGGCTCCGATGGTGTCAGTGTCGCCGCCGATGTTGGCCGCGTAGCGCACCGCCCGCATCGGATCGCCCTCGGCAAGCGCAACCAGGCCGAAGGCGGTCGGCACACTCTCAGTCACCGTCAGGTCCACGCCGACGTAGTTGTAGAGCAACCGCATGGCCTGGGCCTCGTTCTCGGCCTGGCGCGCCAGGCGCAGCGCCAACTCGATGCGTTTCTCCAACGGCGGCGTCCAGACCCACGCGCCAAACTCGCGCCCGCGCACGGCTCCCGCCATCCCCGCTTCCAGCACTCCGTCGAGGGTGGCGTCCTCGCGCAGCGCCTCAGATACAGCGTAGGCCACGGCAACAGCAGCGGAGAGTGCCAGCGTGGTGCCATGCGTGGGAAGACTGGCCTCCACCGCGTCTGCTAACGCGCCCGCGAAATCCCCGGCGTGGACGATCCCGATGGGAGCGACGCGCATGGCCGCGCCATTCGTCTTGCCCGCGCGACCGGACTCGCGGGGGTCGGCGCCGGCCCGCAACGCTTCCAGCGCCC
>JAUWHU010000145.1 GCA_030605705.1 Thermoflexia bacterium
CGCATACATGGTGGCGGCATAAATATCTTGCTCTTCCAGACGTGGATATTCGCGTAGAATCTCTTTCACCGGCATGCCCCGGCCTAACATCTTCAAAATCAATGCTACTGGAATGCGTGTCCCTTTGATGACTGGCTTCCCTACCATTACTTGAGGATCTATTGTAATCCGTTCCGTTTTCTCCTTGTCTTCCATTGGTTTCATTGCTCCTTTGCTACCTGGTGTACATCACGGTGAGAGCTCAATAATCTGATGTGTCTTCCCTGATTCCACCACCGCCAATGCCAACCGCAGCGCGGCCAGCCCGTCCTCCCCGCTGACGGGGACCGGTGTGTCCTCCAAAATGGCATCCGCGAACGCGCCCAATTCCGCCTTGAGCGGCTCGTAACGCTTGAGTGGATAGCGGATCATGCGCCCCTCGCTCACACCCCGCAGGACGCTCAGCGCGTTCCATTGATCCCCATTGGCTTGCGCGTTCTCGTGGAAGGTGAGGGTTTGCGTCATGCTATCCACGCGGAACAGACCCCGTTCCCCCAACACCAGCACCTCGCGCACTTTCTGCGGCGTCAGCCAGTTGATCTCCAACATCCCGGTGATGCCGCTGCGGAAGTGCAGCATGGCGATGACCAGGTCCTCGTGATCGGTGTGGATTCGCTGCTCGGTTTCGGCGAAGAGGTACGCCGGCTCATCGCCGGTGACGAAGCGCATCACGTCTAAATCGTGCGGGGCCAGGTCTACCACCACCCCCACATCGCGGACGCGAGCCGGGAACGGGCCGACCCGCCGGCAGACGATCTGGAAGATGCGCCCCAGTTCCCCCGCCTCCAGGTGCGTTTTCAACGCCTGGATCGCGGGGTTGAAGCGGACGATGTGCCCCACCATCAACTTGAGATCCAACGCGCTGGCCCGCTCGATGAGGGCCGCCCCCTCCTCCACGGTGGCCGCGATGGGTTTCTCCACCAGGACGTGTACACCGGCCTCCAGCGCATGTTCCACCACCTGGCGGTGCAGGCGTGTGGGCACGGCGACGGTCACGAGATTGAGCCGTTCGCGCTCCAACATTTGCCGGTAGTCGCTGTAGGCCGGCACGCCGAATTTCGCGGCGATGCGTTGGCCGGTCTGGGGCGTGCTGTCGGCGACGGCGACCAGCTCCGTCTGGGCCAGTTCGGTGTAGACGCGGGCGTGATGTTGCCCCATAGCTCCCACGCCGATGACGGCCGCGCGCAACTGTGTATCTGCTGAATTCATTATTTTCCTCTTATTAGCATTCATTGGCGTTCATTCGCGGTTAATTGCGGTGGCGACTCCTGCTTGACCGCTACTTTCCTGATCATCTAAAATTCTCCTCTTGTAGGCCTCTCGCTGCACTTTCAGGTAAGGCAGGAAGTCCAGATACTCGCGCACGACCTTAGAGTAGAAAGTTCCGCGCTCGAAATCCTCGGTTTGATAGATTACCCGATTGTGCCGCACCGCTTCGTAGCGCAGCACCAGCTCATTCGTATCCAGGAAAACCAGATCCACTCGCTCGTATCCCGCGCGGACCAGATCGGTCAAAATTGCCAGCCGCTGCTCGTGGAGAGCCGCGCTACGCGGCACGATAGCCAAATCCAGGTCGCTCCACGGATGCACCTCCCCGGTAGCGTAAGAGCCAAAGAGATAGACGGCCTGAATCCCCGGATAGGAGCGAAAAACTTGCTCCAAACGCGCCAGATCAAGCGCCGGATTCATCTTTCCCCTCATTTTTTCAACTGTTTCTCGACGAACGCAAGTATCTCTTGGGCGGCTGCTACCGCCTGGGCTGCCTGCGAGTCTGTGTAGACGTCATGTGGAATGCCATCCGGCACTCCATTGGGATAGCGGGTGGAAATGTAATACTGATCCAATTGCCGGCAAAGGTCCAGTAATGGCGCGAAGGTCTCATCATACTCTGCGCAACGTGGGAGCAATAGGTGAGTTGCATGTCCCAATACCGGACGTTCACCTTGCGTGTAGAGAAAAGCCTTGAGTCCTTTTTCTGCCGCTTGCTGTGCCAGGAAACAGGCTATTTCTGGAAACTTCTCTCGTTGGGTGAGAGCTGCCGCACGTATGTCGTGTTGAGCTTGCGCGAGCCAACGCGCCCCTTCAGCCTGATTGTTGTTCATAAATGACAACTCCCTCTTTCAAGACCTGTAAAATAAACGAATTTTCTTGAGCGACCATCCGGGCCAATTCCGCCGGCGTATATACCAATGCCTCAATCGCTAACGCGCTGGGGCAATAGCGCCATATCTCGGCGCTGCGCTCCAAAAAAGGGCGCTCCGTCTCTTTGATGATTAGCAAGTCTACATCACTACCGGCATGATAATCATCCCGCGCGTAAGAACCAAACAAAATCACACGCTGCGGCTTGTAGCGCGCCAGCCCTGCTTGAATGTTTTCTAATTCCGCCTCGAAGGCCTCTCGTGAAATACGCTTCATTCTTTTGCCTCGGGGAACCACAGAGGATTTCCCCTACGTGGGAAAACTGTTCACCGCTGCGACGACTATCTCCAAATCCTCCTGGCTCAGCGCCGGGTGTACCGGCA
>JAUWHU010000401.1 GCA_030605705.1 Thermoflexia bacterium
CCCCTGCTCTGGCCCCTGTTGGGTTTCATGGGAGTGACGCTACTCTCGCTCTGGTCACCTGCCGACTTATGGATGGGTTTCATGGAGTGGGCCAAGTGGGGGCAGCTCCTGTTGATGTTCCTCCTGGTCTACGACCGTATCCAGGGCCGGGAATCCCCAACACAGGCCACGTCAGAACAGCGGAGCGCCGTCCTCGTGGCGGTGATAGCGGGTGGCGCGCTTTTCCAGGCCTCGGTGGGAATCTGGCAGTATGGGCTGCGCGGCGACGGGCCGGAGCACTTCGCTCTCGGCGAGGGGCTATATCGCGCCTACGGCACATTTGAGCAACCCAACCCCTTTGGCGGTTTCCTGGGGATCGTGGGAGCCTTGCTGACAGGGCTGCTGCTGACAGCCGGTCTGGACGCCTGGCAGAAAAAACGGCTCCCCCCTGCCTGGGTCTGGCTGACGGGGGCAGCGTGGATCATCGTGGCCGGCGGCGTGTACCTCTCCTGGTCACGCGGCGCGTGGTTGGGCCTGGGGACAGCTCTCCTGGCGATGGTGGCCGTGCTGCCCCGGCGCGGCATCTGGGGGATCATACTGCTAACGGTGCTCGTAGGGGGCGGGATAGGATTGTATCACACCGGTCGCCTCCCGGCTCCGGTAGCGAGTCGCCTGACAGGTTTCCTGGCTTACACGCGCTTCGAGGATGTGCGCGGGGCCGCCATCAACCAGACCAACTACGCCGTGCTCGAACGGATGGCGCACTGGCAGGCTGCATTGGAGATGTGGCGAGCGAACTTCTGGTCAGGGGTGGGTTTCGGCTGCTACGAAGCGGCTTATGCAGAATATCACTTGATCAACTGGCCCTTAGCTCTGGGCCACGCGCACAACTATTACCTCAACTTGCTGGCTGAGACGGGGATTTTAGGGCTGGGGGTTTATCTACTCCTCACAGGAACACTTTTTGTGCGTCTCTGGCAGGCCACCCGCCGCCTGACAAGTTGGCAGCGAGGGTTAGCGCTGGGCCTCATCGGGGCGTGGACACAATTTAGCGTTCACAATCTGGTGGATAACCCCCTGGTCAACAATGTCCACCTGTACCTGGGCGCCTTGTTGGCACTGGCGGCGTGGGTTGTAGGTATCATCTCAAAAAGTCGGGGAAAATCATGGAGCGCAGTAAAAATCAGCCACGAATTTCACGAATTGACACGAATAAAGAAGAAAAATTAGTGAAATTCGTGTAATTCGTGGCAGAAAAGAGCAAGACCGGCTTGAGACCCCCAGGATTATTGAGAAGATACATTTGTAGGCCATAGTCGTCAGTCCATCCCCCGCACATGCTTCCCCAGATTAGACAGCCGTGTGCTCATGACATACTCCGGTACCCGGAAATCCTCACTGAGTTGTTGCAGGGTCACCAGCGGCCAACGCGCGGCGCGGAGTATCCACTTCCGGGGAATGAGTAGCACCGCCGCGAAGTAACGCGACGCCTCATTGTAGGACCGCGGATTCTCGCCCAACAGGTTCTGGTTACGGCAAAGTTCACGGTAGAGTAACCGCGCCAGAGCCATACGATACTCGTAACGATGTTCTCCCATGCCAAACACGAGAGAAAGGTCCGTGATGTCCACGGCCTCGAGCATCCCCTCCGGCGGATGCTGCAAGATAGTTTCCACCGGCACAGGGGGACGTTTAGTATCGTAATGAGCTAAAATCCTCTCGGCAAGCGCCTCAAGGCGTTGTTGGTTGGTCGTGGTGAGAGCGGGTTGCACTTATGTTTCCTCCATCACATCATAAAACTCTTCAAAAGGAATGGCCGTGAGAGTCTGAGTGGAGCCCATTCCCAGGGAATGAAGCAGCAGAGCGATCCTGGCCGCCAGTGTGGCATCGGGCGCCTCTAATATATGCAGAAAATCGTATTCGCCAAGCAAAACGTAGCTGGCTACGTGCTTGACGTTGGGAAAATCCTCTTTGAGATGCCGGTTCAACGCCTGGTTCAACTCCGCCAGTGATTTTATTTCTCCGGGGTAGTGCCGAGAGAGCTTGGAAAGCATCACAAATGTCGTCATCAGCTTACTCCTTGACATTGTCAATTTTGCTCGTAGTAACGACTTTAGTCGTTCAGAACACCTGAAGTCACCACTACACTGGTTACTGCTACCGCCGTTCAAACTGAGCCGCGAGCTGCGCCACCGATATTTGCAGGATCGTTGGCCGCCCATGTGGACAGGTCCGTGGATTCAAGGTCTGTTCCAGAGCACGCACCAGACTTTCCATCTCCTCGTGAGAGAGCACTTGCCCGGCTTTGACAGCGGCGCGCTTGCAAATCCGTCGCACGGTCAGCTCTTCCAGTCCTTCGCGGACGGGGGAACGGTCAAGACCGGCGGCGGCAATATCCGCCAGCAACTCCTGGGGAGAAACATGCCCCAGGGGAGCAGGCAACGCGCGCACCAGGAAGCCCCCCGCTCCGAAGAGCTCCACTTCCAGCCCCAGCGAGGCCAACAACGGTAGCCGCTCCTCCAGGCGAGCGGCCTCATCCACCGGCAAGGTGACGGTGACCGGTTCCAGCAATGGCTGCGCCGGCACGCGGCCTTCGGCCCACACGCTAAGTAGCTGCTCGTAGAGCACGCGCTCGTGCGCAGCATGTTGGTCAATGAGATAAAGTCCCTCCGGGCCTTCAGTAACGATGAACATCGTCGCTACCTGGCCCACGACGCGCAGGGGCGGAAGTTTCGCCGCGCCGGAGGGAGATGCCGGTGCAGAGGAAGTGGTCGCGGTGGACGGCGGAGCGGCGGGAGTAACGGGTACCGGCAGCGTGAACTGTCGCGCCGGTTGCAGGCCCGCCAGACTGGTCCGCGTCGTCGGAGCAATAACCCCGGTCGCCGAGAGCGAAGGAGTGGGAGCCTGCCAGTCAGCCGCGATGGGGGCCTCGGAGATAACAGTGGCCCGCACCGTCCGCTGCACAGCGCGAAAGACGGAATCGGCCTCGCGGAAGCGCACCTCGGTTTTGGCAGGGTGTACGTTGACGTCCAC
>JAUWHU010000334.1 GCA_030605705.1 Thermoflexia bacterium
TTTCGATTTAGCGGGCAAGGTCGCCGTGGTGACGGGGGGCGGCGGGGTGTTGTGCGGTGCGATGAGCCGCGCGCTGGCCCGCGTCGGCGTCAAGGTCGCTGTGTTGGACATCTCCCGCGATGCGGCGCAGCAGGTGGTGGATGACATCGCGGCCGGCGGCGGTGAAGGGTTAGCCGTGCGCTGCGATGTGCTGGACAAGGCCACCATCGAGGCGGCGGCGCAGGCGGTGCTTGACGCCTTTGGGCGAGTGGACATTCTCATCAATGGGGCGGGCGGTAACAAGAAGCAGGCCACCACCAGCGCGGAGACCTCCTTCTTCGATTTGCCCGCCGCTGCTGTGCAATGGGTCTTTAACCTGAACTTCATCGGCGCGCTGTTGCCTAGCCAGGTCTTCGGTAAGTTGATGGCGGAGCAGGGACATGGGGACATCCTGAACATCTCCTCAATGAATGCCTTGCGCCCGCTGACCCGCATCCCGGCGTACTCCGGGGCCAAGGCGGCGGTGAGTAATTTCACGCAATGGTTGGCCGTCCACATGGCGCAGGAATATTCGCCCGCCATCCGCATCAACGCCCTCGCGCCCGGCTTCTTCCTCACCGAGCAGAACCGCTTCTTGCTGACCGACGAGGCCACCGGCGAGTTGACCCCGCGCGGTCAGACGATCATCGCGCACACGCCCATGGGACGGTTCGGTGCCCCGGAGGACTTGATCGGCACGCTGCTGTGGCTGCTATCGCCAGGGGCAAGATTCGTCACGGGGATTGTGGTACCGGTAGATGGGGGCTTCAGCGCGTTCAGCGGGGTGTAGGATTAGAGAATCAAGAATCAGGAATAGAGAATCTAAAATCGGATGGCGCTTCACCGTTCTTGATTCGTGATTCAAAATTCGTCCGGAGGTGACTCAATGACAGACTTTCCTGAACCCGCCTGCCCGTTGGCGGAATTGCAGCCGGAGCACCCCTTTTTCATCGGCATTGACTCCGATGGCTGCGCGTTCGATACGATGGAGATCAAGCACAAGGAGTGCTTCATCCCCAACATCATCAAATACTGGGACTTGCAACCGGTCTCGAAGTATGCTCGCGAAGCGGCGGAATTCGTCAACCTGTACTCGAAATGGCGCGGTATCAATCGCTGGCCTGCGCTGGTGCAGGTCTTCGATCTGCTGCGCGAGCGACCGGAGGTGCAGGCGCGCGGCGTCGTGCCGCCAGATGTGCCACATATCCGTGCCTTCATCGCGGACGACGCCTATCCCAAGAGCAATGCCGGCCTGAGGGCCTACATGACCGCGCACCCCGATCCAGAACTGGAGCGGGCCTGGGCCTGGACGACGAGCGTCAACGCGACGGTGGCGGACATGGTTCACGGCGTAGCTCCCTACCCCTGCGTGCAAGAAACCCTGGCGTTCCTGGCGGATAAGGCTGACATGATTGTCGTCTCGGCGACGCCGTTGGAAGCGCTGACCCGCGAGTGGGAGGAACACCACATCGCACAGTACATCCGTGTCATCGCCGGCCAAGAGATGGGGAAGAAATCCCTGCATCTACGGCTGGCCGCCGATGGCAAATACGCGCCGGATCACATCCTGATGATCGGTGACGCGCCGGGCGACCTGCGCGCCGCGCGGGCCAACCACGCTCTCTTCTACCCTGTCAACCCCGGACACGAGGAGGCCTCTTGGCAGCGGTTCTACGAGGAGGCTGCGGCCAAATTCCTGGCGGGTGAGTACGCCGGCGATTACGAAGCGTCGCTCATCGCAGACTTTGAGTCGCTACTGCCGGATACGCCGCCGTGGCAACAGTAGACGGGAGGAAATGATGTCGCTCGGCAAAGATTCCACTCCCCGGCTATTGAATGAGGCTGAAGTTCACGCTCTGTTGGAGGAAGGCCTGGCCCAGGCCCATCTCGACGGGAAGCGCGTGCTGGTACTCATCCCCGACGGCACTCGCACCGCCCCCATCCCGTTGATGTTTCGTCTGTTCCACGAAATACTCCGAGGGCGGGCATTGGATTTCCTGGTGGCGCTGGGCACTCACCAGCCGATGGACGATACGGCGTTGAGCCGGTTAGTCGGCTCGCCGGTGCATGACGGTTGGGTCGCGGCATCACACCCACACTCCCATACCCCCACACCCTCCCGTTCCCGTATTTTCAACCACCGCTGGGACCTCCCCGAAACCTTCACCACCATCGGTACACTCACGGAGCACGAAATACGCGAACTGAGCCAGGGTATGTTGGCGCTGGACGTGCCCGTCAAGGTCAACAAAATGATCCTGGACTACGACCAACTCATCGTTTGCGGGCCCGTCTTTCCTCACGAGGTGGCAGGTTTCTCCGGCGGCACCAAGTATTTCTTCCCCGGCATCTCCGGGCCGGAGGTCATCAACTTCACCCATTGGTTAGGCGCGCTCATCACCAGCATGGCCGTCATCGGTACGCGCAGCACGCCTGTGCGCGCGGCGATTGACCGCGCGGCGGCTTTTATCCACGTGCCCACCCTCTTCTGCAACATGGTCGTCACCCACGAGGGGCTGGCGGGCCTGACCGTTGGCTCCTACGAGGAGGCCTGGCCGCAGGCGGTTGAGCTCTCGTCACAGCTACACATCAAATACGTCGAAAGGCCCTTCAAGCGCGTCCTCTCCATCATGCCGGCGATGTACGACGACATCTGGACGGCGGCGAAGGGGATGTACAAACTGGAGCCAGTCATCGCTGCCGGCGGTGAGGTGGTGATCTACGCGCCGCACATCACCGAGATTTCGTACACGCACGGGCGCATCCTTGATGAGATTGGTTATCACGTGCGCGACTACTTCGTCAAGCAGTGGGAGCGTTTCAAGGACTACCCCTGGGGCGTGCTGGCGCACTCGACGCACTTGCGGGGCGACGGCATCTACGACGCCGAGAGCGGCGTGGAGCGACCGCGCATCTGGGTCACACTGGCGACCGGCATCCCCCGCGAGCGCTGCGAACACGTCAATCTGGGCTACCTCGACCCGGCGACCATCAACGTCCGCGACTGGGAAGGACGCGAAGCTGAGGGAATCCTGGTAGTTCCCCATGCAGGCGAGATGCTGTACCGTCTGGAAGAATCCAGAATCAACGAATCGAGAATCTAAAATCGGATGGCGCTTCACCGTTCTTGATTCGAGATTCCAGATTCATGATTCTTGATCCTTGAAAGGGGGTATCTGTATGCAACATGCAAACATCGGCATGGTTGGCCTGGGGGTGATGGGCCGAATGTTGGCGCTCAACATGGAGCGTCACGGATACCGGGTCGCCGGATATGACCTCGATCCGGAGAAAGTCCGCGCTTTCGCGGGGTACGCCGGCACGCAGCTGCTGGGTTGTGAGATGCTGGAGGATTTCCTCGCCGCCCTGGAGAGGTCTCGGCGGATTATGATAATGGTGCCGGCGGGCAAGCCGGTGGACGCGGTGATCGCGGGGTTGAAGCCACACCTCGCTCCCGGCGACCTGTTGATTGACGGCGGCAACTCGCACTTCAGAGATACGGAGCGCCGCGCAGAGGCGTTGGAAACAGCGGGCGTGCTCTACATCGGCACCGGCGTCAGCGGCGGCGAGTCCGGCGCGTTGTGGGGGCCTGCGCTCATGCCCGGCGGCCAGCCGGAGGCGTGGGCACTGGTCAAACCGCTCTTCGCGGCTATCGCCGCTAAGGTGGACGGCGAACCGTGCGTGACCTACATCGGGCCACGCGGCGCAGGACACTACGTCAAAATGGTACACAACGGCATCGAGTACGGTGACATGCAACTCATCGCCGAGGCCTACGACATCCTGCAGCGTGGCTTAGGGCTGGGAGCGCAGGCGTTACATGAGGTTTTCGCCGCGTGGAACGAGGGGGAGCTGGCCTCATACCTTATCGAGATCACGGCGGACATCTTCGCCAGGATGGACGAGGATACCGGGAAACCGCTGGTGGACGTGATTTTGGACGAGGCAAAGCAGAAGGGCACCGGCAAGTGGACTTCGCAGAGCGCGTTGGACTTGGGTGCTCCCACCCCGACGATCAACGCTGCCGTTGAAGCGCGCATCATCTCGGCCTACAAAGAGGAGCGGGTGAGGGCCTCCCAAGTGCTTGGCGGGCCGGGCGAGAGAGCGCAAGCGAACCAGTCCGAGCGCGAGGAGATTGTCGAGGCGGTGCGAGATGCCCTGTACGCGGCGAAAATCTGCTCCTACGCGCAGGGGTTTGCGTTGCTGCGGGCCGCCAGTGACGAGTATGGCTATACCCTGAACTACGGCGACATCGCGCACATCTGGCGTGGGGGGTGCATCATTCGCTCGGCCTTCCTGGGCAGAATCAAGGAAGCGTTCGACAAAAATCCCAAACTTGCCAACTTGTTGCTGGACGATTACTTCAAAGGGCAAGTGGGCGCGGCACAGGCGGCCTGGCGGCGCGTGGTCGCCAGGGCGGTTGAGATGGGTATCCCCGTTCCGGCGATGTCGAGCGCGTTGGCGTTTTACGACGGTTATCGTCGCGAGCGACTGCCCGCCAACTTGCTTCAGGCCCAGCGCGACTACTTTGGCGCGCACACCTACGAGCGCGTGGACAGACCACGTGGCGAGTTCTTCCACACGAACTGGAGCCGGTCGTCGCCGACAGGGGTGAGGCGATCATCTATGCGCCCCACATAAACGAGATTTACCCACGGGCAGGTCATTGACCAGATCGGCTATCACGTGCGGGATTACTTTGTCAAGCAGTGGGAGCGTTTCAAGGACTATCCCTGGGGCGTGCTGGCCCACTCCACACACCTGCGCGGCGACGGCACGTTTGAGAACGGCGTCGAGAAGCCGCGCATCCGAGTAACGCTGGCTACCGGTATCCCGCGCGAGCGGTGCGAACAAGTAAACCTGGGCTACCTGGATCCCGCCACCATCAATCTGGACGAGTGGCAGGACCGTCAGGGTGAGGATATCCTGCTGGTGAGTAGGGCAGGAGAGATGTTATATCGGCTAATAAGGAGGAATGAACTATGGATAAGGCAGACATCGGTCTCATCGGCTTGGCCGTGATGGGGCAAAACCTGGTGCTGAATATGAATGACCACGGCTTCAAGGTGGCGGTGTTCAACCGCACCGTTTCCAAAGTGGACGACTTTATCAACGGCAACGCCAGAGGCACCCAGGTGGTCGGCACGCACTCGATCAAGGAACTGGTCAGCGTGCTGAAACGACCGCGCCGGGTGATGTTGATGGTCAAGGCTGGCCAGCCTGTAGACGACTTTATCGAGAAACTGATTCCGCACCTGGAGGAAGGGGACATCATCGTTGACGGTGGCAACTCGAACTATAACGACACCATCCGCTGCACCGCATACGTGGAGTCGAAAGGGTTGCTCTACATCGGTGCCGGCGTCTCCGGGGGCGAGGAGGGAGCACGTCACGGGCCTTCTATCATGCCTGGTGGATCGCCGGAGGCCTGGCCGCACGTCAAGCCCGTTTTCCAGGCCATCGCTGCCAAGGTGGCGGATGGTATGCCCTGCTGCGACTGGGTGGGGGAAAACGGCGCCGGGCACTACGTCAAGATGGTACACAACGGCATCGAATACGGCGACATGCAGTTGATCTGCGAAGCCTACTATTTGATGAGGCATCTATTGGGCATGAGCAATGAGGAAATGCACCACGTCTTTGCCGGGTGGAATGAGGGTAAACTGGACTCCTACTTGATCGAGATCACCCGCGACATTCTGGGCTACAGGGACGAGAACGGCGACTACGTGGTGGACAAAATTCTTGATACCGCCGGGCAGAAAGGCACCGGCAAGTGGACCGCGGTCTCGGCGCTGGAAATGGGCATCCCACTGACGTTGATCGCCGAGGCTGTGCTGGCGCGCTGCCTATCGGCGTTGAAGGAGGAGCGCGTGGCAGCGTCACGGGTGCTGACCGGGCCGGAGTCCGTGTTCGACGGCGACGAGGAGGCTTTCGTCAACGACATCCGCGATGCGCTGTACGCGGCCAAGATCATCTCGTACACGCAGGGGTACATGCTCCTGCGTGCTGCGGCGGTGGAGTACGGCTGGAACCTGAACTATGGCGGTATCGCCTTGATGTGGCGTGGGGGATGCATCATCCGCTCGGCCTTCCTGGGCAGAATCAAGGAAGCGTTCGACAAAAATCCCAAACTTGCCAACTTGCTGCTGGACGATTACTTCAAAGGGCAAGTGGACGCGGCACAGGCGGCCTGGCGGTGCGTGGTCGCCAGGGCGGTTGAAATGGGTATCCCTGTTCCGGCGATGTCGAGCGCGTTGGCATTCTACGACGGCTACCGGCGCGAGCGGCTGCCCGCTAACTTGCTCCAGGCCCAGCGCGACTACTTTGGCGCACACACCTACGAGCGCGTGGACAGACCACGGGGCGAGTTCTTCCACACAAATTGGACTGGGCGCGGGGGCGACGTGACATCGGGTTCGTATCAGGCATGAGCGAGGAGGCTGGGAATGGCAAAACCAAAGAACGTCATCGTTGCTCAATCCGGCGGGCCGACGCCTGTCATCAACGCTTCGTTGCGCGGGGTGGTGGAGACCTGCCGCGCTTACCCGGAGCGTTTCGGAACGGTGTACGCCGGCTATCACGGCATCGAAGGGGTGTTGAGGGAAGAGCTGCTCAATCTCTCTGCGCAGGCGGATGAAGAGATCGCGCTGTTGAGCATCACGCCGGCTGCGGGGGCCATCGGCACGTGCCGCTACAAACTCAAGGGCCACCAGCAGGAGGATTTGGCGCGCCTTCTCGCGGTCTTCAAAGCGCACCACGTGGGTTACTTCTTCTACAACGGCGGCAACGATTCGATGGACACCGCCCACAAGGTCGCCCAACTGGCCCATGAGCACGGCCTTGACCTGATCGCCACCGGCGTCCCCAAAACCATTGACAACGACGTCGGCGATAGCGAATTCAAAGTCATTGACCACACCCCCGGCTACGGCAGCGTGGCTCGCTACTGGGCGCTCAACGTCCAGAACGCCGACCAGGAAAACGCCGGCTCTTGCCCCTCCGACCCGGTGCTTGTGCTCCAGGCGATGGGGCGCAAGATCGGCTTCATCCCTGCCGCCGCGCGGCTGGCCGATCCCCACCGCGAGATGCCGCTGTTGATCTTCCTGCGCGAGTCGGGGCTAACCCTGACCGAACTGGCCGACCGCGTCAACGATATGCTCAAGGCGCGTGGGCGCGCGCTCGTCGTCGTCAGCGAGGGCTTTGATGTGGGGGAGCTCGGCGAACGCCGGGATTCTTTCGGCCACACGACGTTCTCGTCCAGCCAGATGACGGTGGAGCAGCTTGTCGTCAACGCTCTGAACGAGATGGGGTTAGCGGCGCGTGGCTCTGCGCGAGGCAACGTCCCCGGCACCGACCAGCGCCACAACATCATCACCGCCTCGACGGTAGACCTGGCCGAAGCATATCGCTTCGGCCAGAAAGCTGTCCAAATCGCCGTGGAGGAAGGCTCCGGCTATATGGCGACGCTCCTGCGCGCTCCCGGCGACCTCTACCAGGTGCGTTACGACAAAGTTCCGTTGGAGCTGGTCGCCAACTCCGAGCGAACCTTCCCTGCAGCGTGGATCGCGCCCTCCCGCACCGACGTCACTGACGACTTCCTGCGCTACGCCCGCCCGCTCATCGGAGACGGCTGGCCGGCTATCCCGCTGGTCAACGGCATCCAGCGCTTCACCCGCTTTGAGCCGATCTTTGCCGCAAAGCAACTGGAGCCTTACATCCCCCAGGCCTACCGTAGCACGGCAAATGACAAATGAAGAGAATGACAAATGAAAAAATGGCAAAGGCGAATGGCGAATGGTAACACACTGATTCGTTGATTCTCGATTCTCGATTCCTGATTCTCTTAAGGAGTGATTATGAAATTCAGCATTGTCCTTTCCGCCCAACCCACGCACTTCGCAGCTGTCGCCTTCAAAGGAAATTTCGAACGCAATTTAGCTCACATCGCCGAGTGGGGGTACGACGGCGTCGAACTGGCGATCCGTGAACCGGCCCAGATGGACTTCAACGCGCTGCACGCGCTCCTCGCGCGCTACCGGCTGGACGTGCCTGCCATTGGCACAGGGCAGGCCTGGGGTGAGGAGCACCTTTCCTTTACCGACCCCGACCCGGCTATCCGCCAGGCCGCCGTCGAGCGCACCTGCTCTCACATTCCCTTCGCGGCACAGGCACACGCGCAGATTGTCATCGGCTTACTGCGGGGCGTTGTCCAGCCCGGCGTGACCTTCGAGCAAGCAATGACGTGGCTGGTGGCGTCGCTGCGCGAGGTTGCCCAATCCGCCGTCGAGAAAAACGTGCGGCTCTGCCTCGAACCGTTGAACCGCTACGAGACCGGCCTGATCCACACGGTAGACGAGGGGCTGGCTTTGCTGGAAGCGGTGGGCGCCGACAACCTGGGCCTGCTGCTGGACACTTTCCACATGAACATTGAGGAAGCCGACATGACCGCGTCCATCCGCAAGGCCGGGAGCCATTGCTTTCACGTCCACGTGGCTGACTCCAACCGCTGGTATCCGGGCGCCGGCCATATTGACTTCGGCCACCTGTTGCAGACACTGGACGAGATCGGGTACACGGGCTACGTCTCCGGCGAGTTCATGCCCCAGCCTGACCCGGACACGGCGGCAGCCGAGGCCATCAAGTATTTGAAGAAAATGACAAATAACGAATGTGAATGTCGTAGCCTGATTCCTTGTGGGCGGCTATAGAAAATGGCGAGGGAAAAGAATGAAAACTCTGTAAGGGTGTGCCTCCGTATACACCTTCCGTAGTGACAATCAGCAAATGGCTGATGGCGGATGAGCGCGTAAGAACCCCCCGGTACGTGGTATAATATATCAGTTGCAGCATACTTGGCATAAATAGAGGTTGGTGTCCAACGACAACTATAAATAAGTCCTAATGCCCCTGCCGAGAAGTCAACTCTCGGCAGGGGCATTTCCTATTGGTTCAAATGACCCTTTCTAATTGTCGCTTGACAACCCCGTCTGTAAGCGCCTATTCAGATCAGGAAAGAGAAAAGGGGTAGCCTTCCACGCCACTCTCAAATCCAGCGTACTGTTCAGGCTCTGGCGGCTACGGACGTTCCCCAATGCATCCTGCATCTGCGGTAGCCACAGCAGGCGGCTGCGCACGCGGGGATAGTGTGCATACCACGCGGTAGCCCAAGAGAGTCCTCTCTCACATCTCCACCACCAGCGCTTGCACTTGCGCCGCGTCAGGATGCAGATAGCGCGCCGTCGTGACCAGGTTCACGTGCCCCAGCAAGGCTTGCAGTACGTCAGGCCTGTCCTGAGGTCCGCCGCAGGAGCCGCCTTTCGCCTACAAGCACAAAAGGCTCAAGTCAATTGACTTGAGCCTTTTGTGTACAGTTAGAAGAGTGCGAGTTGCACCTGCCCGCCCACCGGAGTGGGGGCGCGACGTTTACGGCGTCGTTGACGTTCTACCCTCCGCCGTTTCTCCTCCAGCAACAATTGCTGGATTCGTTCCTGTGTCCAAACTGGAACGCGCACGCTGGTCGCAGTAGGACTGCCAAGCGGTGAAGTGGTCTCTCCCTGATCTTGTAGCGTGGAGAACAGCGCCTTGAAGTCGGGAAGTTGTTCCCCGTTCAACACACTGCGCGCCAGTTCGAGCAGGAAGTTGCCGTCATCAGTATCCGATACAATGGCCCCGCCGACTTCATCTCCATACAGAAGTTGCGCGGCTTTCATCTTGCGGCCCATCAATTGAATGGCCTGCGCCTCCAGCGTATTTTCATACGCCGTGAACACCACGCGGACCGGTTGGGCCTGGCCCAGTCGCCAGACCCGCCGCATGGCTTGCCAGATCACGTAGAGATCGTATTGAATCTCGTAGAAGACTACGGTGGAGAATTGTACCAGGTCCAGCCCGGTTTGCACTAATCTGGGATTACAGATCAGGGCATCGAGGCCCGGAGCACGCCGGTCAATCCACGCCTCCCGCCGGGTGGTGCTGATGTTAGCACGGAGTACGTCTGTTCTCAGACCGGCATGAGAGAGCATGGCTTTAAGCTGGGGTTGGATGTCGCGCGTCCCGGATTGGCGGACAAAGACGAGTACCTTGCGCCCGGCAGCCCGTTCGCGTCGCTCTCGCATCACATCCGATGGCCTGCGCACGCTGACTGCCTTGTTGGTGCTGCGAGAAAAGGTCATCAAGCCATTGCTAGCCGGTGTTGGTAGGCCCCAGCGTGGGTGCAAACCCCAGAAACAATGTCCTCTTGACGTCCAATACGAAGCTATGCGCTTGCAAATGTGCAATTTATTTCAACTCGTTGGGATTGCCGTTTGAACTTATCGACAACATTTTGTCGATGTTGACGCCGTAAGCGCCTAATATTGGGCATTCGTAGCAGGTCGAAAGTCAAAGACGCCGGGTGAACCACAGGGAGCGGTTAAGGGCCTGTGTCCACCACAAGATGGGGTTGATGATTTATCCAAACCGCACAGCGGCTCTCTCAGCAGCCTTAGAGGGCCTCAGACCTGCTACGATCCCCCATATTGGAGGATGACTTGCGGTTTTTCCATTATACACCATCATTACTTTTGTGGGCTACCCGGAAAAGGTCTTGACAAACCTTTTGTTTTCGTGTATCATAGAGTTTAGATTCATCATTACATTACTATATTATCATCCTTGAGCCATCATCACCAGACACATTGGTTCCCTGGATAGTAACTCGCTCAATAGCGAGATAACCAGATTCCGCTCCAGATGCGGTTGGCCGTTGAGTTAGTCATCCGTCAATTGTGCGGATGTCATGCAACTACAGACTAAATGAAAGGAGGAATGATATCGAGCAATAGCAAAACATTGCACATCAGTAAATCCTTTGTTTGAATGATCATAAATAACATAAACAGGAGGAAAAAACAATGTACGGCAAAGTATTTCGTAAACTGTGGGCCCCACTTGGCTTGTTGGTAATATTGGCCTCGGTGGTAGTTTCCTGCGCCACGCCAACACCAGAGGTCATTGAGGTTGAGGTGCCGGTTGAGGTCGAGGTCGAGGTGCCGGTCGAGGTGCTCGTCACCGCCACGCCGCCTCCCGAGGCGGTCAAGCCGGCGGTGTTCAGCCTTGCCTGCGGGTGGGATCCCCCACCGGCCTACAACGGTAACCCCTTCGCCCCAGGCGGCGTCGGGTGCGCTTACTGGTTCGCCTTCGAGCCGCTCTTCTACTACATCCCCCTCGCCGAGGAGTACCTGCCCCGCCTGGGAGTGGAGTATGAGGAGACGCAGGATACCCTCACCATCAAGCTGCGGGAGGGGGTGACCTGGCACGATGGGACGCCGTTCACATCGAAGGACGTCGAGACGACCTACAAGCTCTTGTATCTTTGGAGACGGCCCGTCTGGACGTACCTCGAAAAGATCGAGACCCCGGATGACTACACCGTCGTGTTCCATTGGGAGACGCCCACCCCCTTCGGCATGAAGCTCGTGGTTGCGGATCCCATGCTGTGGGCCAACCACATCTTTGGGGATTACGCCGATAAGGTCGACGTGACCGTAGCGGCCGATGAGGAGCCCAACGCGACGGTCGTGACGGAGCTTAGAGAGTTCAAGCCGCCGCTTCCCGTGGGCACGGCTCCCTTCAAGATGGAGCAGGCCCCCACTGCCTCGGACATGACCCTGGTCAAGTATGCGGGTCACTACCTCGCTGACAAGATCGAATTTGATCAGGTCAAGGCCCTCTACCAGAGGAAAAATGAGGTATGGTGGGCCTACATGATGTATGGGGAGATAGACGCCGGGCACCCGGCCACGGCCAAGGACCTGTGGGAGCAGATCATGAAAATGCAGCCTGGGCTGGAGATGGCCTACCCGACCGACCTGGCGGGGTTCGCCCTGGCCTTCAACCTGCGAATGGCCCCCTTCAACGATCTAAAGTTCCGCCAGGCTATCGCCTATGCCATTGACAGGGAACAACTGGCGGAGATCGTCCTGTGGGCTGGTCTGCCCGTG
>JAUWHU010000369.1 GCA_030605705.1 Thermoflexia bacterium
GGGCCTCGACCAGCGGGCTGGTCTCCGTGGTCTCCTCCACAGGTTCCACTAGAGCGACGAGGTAAGGCTCTTCCTGGGTGAACTCTAAGATGCGTGTGCGTTCCAGTCCTTGCGCGATGGCGCTCGTCGTCCCATCGGGCAGATGGATAGTGCGGATGATGCTCACCTCGGCCCCGATACGGTAGAGCTCCTCCGAGCCGGGATATTCTGTGGCCTCGGCGCCCGGCTGCTGTGCGACGACCACCAGAGGCCAGTCTTCTTTAACAGCGGTTTCCAGTGCCAGGAGTGAAGGTTGCCGGCTCACGTAGAGGGGCGTCACCATCTGGGAGTAGACGACCAGATCGTGCAGCGGCAGGACGATGGCTTCGAAAGGGCCTTCCTCATGCTCGAAAGGAATATCCCCCTCGAAAATATCGTCGGCCAAGAAAGACATATTATTATCCCAATCCATTAAATTGTTTTCCTTTTTGTGCTAGAAGTTAAAGTGTATCTGTCTCGAGAATAAATTAGTGACTGGTAACCGGTGATTAATGACTGGTGCAGCTCAACGCTGTTTTGTGGCTACCTCGAGAATAACCCTTGTAGCCGCGATTTCCAAATCGCGCTCCACGACCGTGCCTGTTTGCGGCTCGGTCACGTAGTTTGGGGCGGAAGGCCCCAATGAGACCGGCTGTCACCACGGCTCGTCTTCCCAATCTTCCTGCGGGAGATTCAGCTGACGCTTCTGTCCCCAACTCTTACGAATATCGGCTACTAAGAAGATGGAGCCGGTGGCTAAGATGCCCCTGCCGGGTTGGAGATGCCGGAAAACCTGTTCCAGTGCGCGACTCGGATTGATGGCGATCTCGGCTCCCTGCCCCAGCTCGGCGCAATGATCGGCCAGTGTGTAGGGCGAGGCCGCTCGCGGGTGATAGGAACGGGTCGCCACTACGTGCTCGCTGAGGGGCAGGAGCGCGCGCAACATGCCCCGGATGTCTTTATCGTTCGATGCGCCGTAGATGAGCACCCAGTGCTTGTCAGGAAACCAGGTCTGCAGCGAATGGGCCAACGTCTGGGCCGAGTAAGGGTTGTGAGCGCAATCCACCAACAGGAGCGGTTCGCGGTTCAGCATCTCCATGCGCCCCGGCCACAGCGTTTGACTGAGTCCTGCGCGCACCACCTCGGGGGTGATCCAGTCATGCCCTCGTTCCTGGAGCACGGCCAGCGTGGTCAGGGCGGTGGCGGCATTTTCCTGTTGGAAGTCACCCAAAAGTGAAATCTGGTACTCGCCCTCCAGGTCTGAAGCAGCGGCAGCACACTGGAAGGTCAACGTTTGACCTTCCAGCGAGTGATTGCCCGGTTCCCACGTCCAGTCCTGCCCCACCTGGATGAAGGGGGCACGCCGCTCCCCGGCGATCTGGCGCAGAACGACCATAGCCTCTGGCCGCTGGGGCGCGGAGATGACGGTCACTCCCGCTTTGATGATCCCGGCTTTCTCGCGCGCGATTTCGGCTAACGTGTTCCCCAGCAAGTAAGTGTGATCCAGGCTGAGGGAGGTGATGATGCTGATCAGCGGCGTGATGACGTTGGTCGCATCTAACCGTCCGCCCAGCCCCACCTCAATGACCGCCAGGTCAACCTCCCGGCGGGCGAAGTAGCGGAAGGCCAGGGCGGTGGTCACTTCGAAGATGGTGATGCCCGGCACGGTTTCCACCAGGGGCTGGATTTCCTCGATCAACGCGGCCATTTCCTGCCGGGAGATCGGTTCCCCGTTGATCTGCAGACGCTCGCGGTAGGTGTGGAGATGCGGCGAGGTGTAGAGGCCAACGTTCAGGCCGCCGGCCCTGGCGACCGAGGCCAGCATGACCGCAACCGATCCCTTGCCTTTAGTGCCCGCAACGTGGATCTTGGGGTAAGCGCGTTGCGGGTTACCCATCTTTTCCAGGAACGTAACCACCCGTTCGAGACGGAATTCTTCGGGAGTGTACCGCTCAATACGCCGCTTCTCGTAATCCACCAGGCCATAGAGATAGCGCAGTGCGTCATGATACTTCATCGTTGTTAGTCTTTGGTCTCCAGTCCTTAGTCTCCAGTCACCAATCACCAGTCTCCAACTACTGTTTACAAATAACGGAGCCGGAAATCGGCTCCGCAAGAGATTGTAACTGTTTTCTTGGCTTTGGCAAGAGGAAAGGGCCGGGGAAGTGTTTGGCCGGCAGTGGTCGGTTTTTCATTCGTCAAACGTATCGTATCTTCTAGCTGTGGCCGGTCTCTCGACCGAGCCACAGACGGGCACGGTCAGCGTAGTGTGGGGCGGAAGGCCCCAATGAGACCGGCCCGAGCGCTATCTGAGTAATAACGAGAAAGGCTCGTAGTAGGCACTTTAGTGCCGTGAATCACGCCAGGCGCAACCCCGGCTCG
>JAUWHU010000582.1 GCA_030605705.1 Thermoflexia bacterium
AGATTAGCACGGAAAAAAGTAAAAAATCCGTGAAAATCCGTGTAATCTGTGGTGAAAAACTTACGTCGCGTGACACTTACCACGGCAATTCCCAGAGAGCCATTTTTCTTTTTCCTTCGTGCAATTCGTGTAATTCGTGGCGAGACTACTTCACCACCCGCTGCTGTTCCAGAGATCCGGTGCCAAAGTTGAGCAGGATAGCCAGTCACAGCCCGGTGACGACCAGGTAGTGATGCGCCTGTGCTTCGTGCCGGGGATGCAGAGCGGAGACGGCCTTGATTTCCAGGACGATCTTGTCCTCAATGACAAAGTCTGCCTCGTAATCACCGATATTCACGCCTTTGTAGGTCACCGGCAAACGCTTGAGCTGCTCAAAGTGAATACCGCGCAGGGTCAGTTCGTAGGCCAGGGCCTTCTGGTAAACTGCTTCCAGGAAGCCCGGACCGAGGATGCGGTGGACTTCCATGGCTGCACCGATTATAGCATAAGTCAGGTTTTTGTACAGAATCTCGGTCACGGAGACCTCCTTTTGTGCCACGAATTTTGCAACCACGGATTTGCAACCACGGATTACACGGATTTTCACGGATTTTTTGGTTTTAATCTGTGTAAATCTGTGCGCAGTGTGGGCAGGTAGTGCCCACAAATCTGTGGTTTCACCTTTTGTTAGTCGCCCAACTCCTGTAATACCACGCCCAAGCGCGCGATGATCCTAGAGACCGAGAGAGTCTTGATTTCTACCTGCTCTGCCGGATTTTCCAGCGGATGAAGATGCCATCCGCGAATGTTGTCCCGATCAATGCCCCAGATTCTACGTTGTCCTTCGATCAACGCAAAAGCCATTGTCCCTGTCTTTTCATTAAAGTAGAATTCCAGAAATTGATCCGCGCCCAGGGTCAGATAAGCACGACCGTTGACAATTGGACCTTCGGAGTGCAAGGCAACGTGATCAACGGCCTCTACCGTTGCCCGGGCGCGCAGGAGTTCTGACGCGAATTCCTCTACCATGGCGTCTTGATAGCTTCATAATGCTGCTTCAGGGTCACCGCCTGTTCCCAGTCCCAGAAATCCTTCTCGACCTCGTACGCATAGGCATCTCTTTCCAGCGTTCCTTCGGCACACTTCTCAGAGAAGGCCTCAAAAGACATGTCCCATTTCGCCTCGAAGCCCGCGATCTTCCCTTCCAACGATTCCAACTTGAGAGCCAGGTATTCAGAGAGCACCTTGCGCAGCGCGGAGTCCATATCTGGAATTTCCGTAAGCTCAGTCAACAGGACACCCAGTTGCGGCGGCAGGGAGAGACGAGACGCTGTATACGGATACCTGTGTGCAACTTCCCTGACTTTGGCTCCCATCTTCTGTTCTCCTCAACCATTTCTGAACTGCTGCAGTGTCACCCGCCGCAGCGTGTCGCGGCCATCCACGCTCACCCGCGTCTACCTGTGCGGGGCACGCAGACATGCCTGCTGCGATCCGCTCCTAAGTGTAAAGCTAAAACTACGGGAACTTGCGATAAATGTCATTCCGATGTCGAACTCGTCGAAACTCTATCACCTGCTCCTCAAAATCTATGCGGAGACCAACCCGGTAGCTGCCAAAACGCAACTTGTAATAGTCCTGATACCCTTTCAGTTTCTGCACTTTACCGGCCAGGAAAGGGTCTTCTTTAATCTCTTCCCCAAAGGCCGTCTTTTCGACCCGCTCCCGCACCCCAGCCGGCAACTTGGCAAGTTCCTTGCAAAAGGTGCGTGTGTACCGCACTCGCCAGGTCACTCGCTTACCTCCGCCAGATAGCTTTGATAGGCTTCCCGTCCCTTCTGGCCTTCAAGCCACTCATCACTTTCTACTTCTTCAATCATTTGGCCCAGCACATAGTCCTCGATAAACTCCAGCAAAGTGTCAGGAGTCGTAGCTAACATCCGGGCCAGTGTAAAGACCGAGATACGCCACTGGTCATCCAACCTGATGACACCTTCAATGCGCTCTCGCTTCACGAGTTCTAGAAGTGTCGCTGACTCGGTTCCTAGTATCTCCGCTGATGACTTGAGATCCATCGCTAATCGGATCATTTTGCACCTCACTTCCACAACTTTAGAACTGCTACCATACATTCTGTCGCCTATCCATCCCCGCATAGAATTACTCTACAAGATTTGCGTCGCCCTGTACGACCGCAGGCACTCAGGACTTCGTATGCGAGAATTATGATTCGCCATTTGCACATTTGCGGACTTGCCACGTTACGCGTGTCCACGATTAACCGTGCCTGCTGCGCGATTTGTTCCCAATTATATATCGAATGATCCGTCACAACAAGCACACAATCCGCCGCTTGCAGCGCCGCGTCCAGGTCGAGAACGCACGTCATTGTCAGGCCATCGTGGTTGAAAGCTGGCACATAAGGATCGTGGTAAGATACGCGCGCGCCTTTCTCCTGCAGAAGGTGAATTATATCAAGAGCCGGGGACTCGCGTAAGTCGCCGATGTCTTTCTTGTAGGCGACACCCAATACTAATATCGCGCTACCTTTCAGTGGTTTCTCCACTCAAGTTCAAGCCGAGTGTTTCCATTGTCTCTCTTGCCATCGCGCCACCGCGCCAAACGCGGATGGGGAAAATACGGAAACTCTCTTCCCGTTGGACAGCACCTCTTACCCCCCGCCCTATGCTGACTGAGCAAATGTTTCAATGCTAGACTGGACTTTCTGGTAAACGTCCTGCGCAAAATGGTAAAAAGCCGTCGCCTCCTCCGGCAGGGGCTTGCCATCTGGCAACAGCCCCATTTCGCCTGGGTAGCGGACTGCGATGTAAACAGCCTCCAGTCGGTCTAATGTGTCCAGATCAGCAATGACGGGATAATGAGCTCTAACGAGTTCATAAAGCCGAATCAGGCTAGGGGTTCTGACCAAGTCCAGGTGCAATTCCTCAATGGCGGCTTTCAATGTCTTTTCCACCGCTTGTTGCGCGTGGAAAGCCGCCACATTAGTCAAATCGTCCCGAGCCAGCAATAAATCAGCGGCGGCCAAATCATCCGCAGCTCTGACCAGCCATTCACGCGTGATCGCTTTCATAGAGCACCACCCCTTCCTGAAGAATTTCCTCAGCGAACAGACTATTCATTGCTATGAATTTGGCGTGCATCGGTCGCGTGTGGACGATCAAATCCACCGGCGTTTCCTGTCTAATAGCTCTAAGCAATCTGGCAACCTGTAGATAGAGGGCCTCCTTTTCCCGGTAAGTACGCGGGAGGATGTCGCTCTGGAGGACAACGAGCAAATCAAGATCGCTTTCCTCGGTCGCCGCGCCGCGCGCCTGACTGCCGAACAGGATCACCTTGAGTGGATCAAGGGGTTTCAGGCAAGTGATAATCTCTGAAATACGGTGTTCCGTAATATCGAGTGTCATTCCAATTTCCTCACTTACTCTCTTCGCGCCAGACTGCCACGCAGCAGCGCAGGAGAAACTCGGCACTTTGGTATAGTTTTTCACCTGCGAACATCTCTTACCACTACCTCTAATCCTACCGCACTCCCTCGCCAGCGCGCCTACGCAACTCATCCAGCGACTCTCGTAACGCTGGTAATTTACCTTCATGCCAGGCACGCAGCAGAACGCCCAAAACGCCTGTTACTTTCAGCCCCGGCGATTTGGCAACCCTCCGCCCCTCTCGTTCGTCCAACAGCGTCCATTCCGCTTGCAGCTGCAGGGCCAAAGCGCTGGCCTCCGACTCTCCTTGATCCAGTTCACGCGGGAGGACTTGCACCAACGCTCGATTTTTTACAGCAGTAACTCGAATCCATCCGGCAGATACCGCCTCTCTCACTGCTGGGGAACCAGGCAGGTTTTCCTCGACACGCAATTCATCCCCAACAGCCGCAGGAATCGCTACCTCCCCAAATTGCTCGTGCAACAGGGAAAGATGACCGGTAAGCGCCAGGTTCAAAATAGGCGAAGTATTACTCACTATGGGCATAAGCCAAATCATCCGCTAGCTCTTCCCGAGTGTAGTGGCGCAGAATACCTCGCTTCCCCAGCAGCCGGCCAAATTCGTACTTATCCATCCCGGCCAGTTCCCGCGCCTTGCCAAATGAGAGCAACGACTGATTGTATAATGTAATCGCCAACTCCACTTGCAGTTCCGGTAGCATGCGCTCCTCAGGCAAGCGGATGGCCTGGGTCACGGAATTGGGAATATGTAATTGTAGACTCATGGTCTCACCTCATTACAACTCAAATACATCCACGACCTGGTAGCAAGAAATCGCGAGATATGGAGGACGTAGTGGCGACTTCAGTCACGCTGGTCTTGTTTGAACGACTAAAGTCTGAACTGACGAGCAAAATTGCCCATGTCCAGTTCCAATAATCGCCAGGCTTCACGTCAACGGCGCAGAGCATTGCGCGTGTCCACGACTAACTGCGCGTGGCACGCGGACAGGCCTGCTGCGCGATCTGCTCCCCTCATAAAACTAAACCTGCCTTAGCAGATCGAAATACTTCTCGCGTGCCATACCGGCCGTCCTCATATTATTCTTGATGATTTCGACATCAATCTCATTGTATTCCGGTATAACCACCGCCCGCTTGGCCCCTGGGCAGATCAGGATGTGGTGGGAGCCTTTCTTGCGCTTGTATGTGCAGCCGTACAGTTCAAACACTCGCCGCAAGGTTTTCCAGTCAACAGGAGTAATGCGCGGCATCACACCACCTGCAAGGCTGTTCTTTCAAAGCCTACCATCTCCAACTGCGGCGTAAAAGAGCCTTTCTCGTGGACATAGCTACATTCCAATAAATAATCTTCCAAGGTACCCAAACTTGCCATCTCCTCAAATTGTATCCGGATCACCTCTAAGAGATTGCGCCTGGCTTCTTCGGACGATGTCCCCTGCGAGACAAAATCCAGTTCAGGACACTTGGAGATAAACCAGCGTCCCTTTTGCCAGGTCTCGATTGTGATTTTTAATTGCATCATCCTCTCCTTAAACTGTTTTCCGCTGCACGTGCCAGTTGATCTCCAACCACTCCGGACGCGCCTCCAGCACGGTTAACACATCGCGCCAGGAGAAACACTGTCATATCCATGAGGCCGTCGCGCAAGGCCAACATCCCGGCGTTGCCCATCACGATGCTCGCCAATGACGGGGCACACAGCAACAGCAAAACCACGGATTTGCAACCACGGATTACACGGATTTTCACGGATTTTTTGCTCTTGATCAGTGTAAATCTGTGCGTAGTGTGGGCGGGCAGTACACACGAATCTGTGATCAGGTATTTTACCACGGATTACACGGATTTTCACGGATTTTTTTATCTGTGCGCAGTGTGGGCAGGCAGTACACACGAATCTGTGGTCAGGTATTTTACCACGGATTACACGGATTTTCACGGATTTTTTTATCTGTGCGTAGTGTGAGCAGGCAGTGCTCACCAATCTGTGGTTCATTTTCTTGAAGCCCAAATCCTTGCTTTTTGTGCCAGGATTTGATTGATGAGGTACTAAAGAACCACAAGCAAAATTGCCCATGTCCAGTTCCAATAATCGCCAGACTTTACGTCAACGGCGCAGAGCATTGCGCGTGTCCACGACTAACTGCGCGTGGCACGCGGACAGGCCTGCTGCGCGATCTGCTCCCCTGGGCCAGGGCCAGACAGCGCGCATCAGGTGCCCGGTACCCTTATGGACATTGGCGTCGGCACAGATGAGCAGGTTTAGCAACCACAGTGCCGCTCGAATGCTAGAGCAATTCCAGGAATTCATCCCTGGAAACCTCAATGTCCCGCAGAATACTGCGGAGGAGACCCCGTCCCAAATCCTCCCCGCGATGCACAGGGACGACTGTCGCCCGCCCGTCGGGATGCCGATAAAAGATATGACTGCCTTTCTGCCGAAGCGGTTCAAAGCCTAATTTTTCCAGCACACGGCATACCTGGCGGGCCGCTAGGGCCGGCAGTCTGCTCATACTGCAACCTCCATCTGCTGCACGCCCACGAATTGCATAGCAGGGGCTACATCTTTAACCTCCACTTCCAGGCATAGTTCAATCGCTTCCCGAACGCGGGGGAGTAATTCCTCCAAGCTTTGTGCCTGAGTGTGGCATCCTTTCAATGCGGGCACTGTTGCCACGTATACTCCATCCTCGTCTTGTTCGATCAAGGTAAGAAAACGATAAGGATGTTGCATCTCACATCACCTCCTGTATAGCGCAAAACTCTTAGAGCCTATCATTTTTCTCAATCGTGAAACCATCTTCTGCCATACGTGCCGGTTGATCTCTAACCACTCCGGATGTTCCTTCAACACAGCCAGCACCTCCCGCCAGGAAAAAAGCAGCGTAAAAGGGATAGTCGCCAGGAGCAAAGTTCGCCTGGGCCATGAGAGTGTCGCGCAAGGCCAATATTCCACATTGCCCAGCACGACGCTCGCCACCGGCAGAACAGATGATAGCAGCAACATGCATCCCGCGCGTATCAGGTCATTTTCTGCAGGGACTGCGCGGGCTTCCGTAAGCCTTTTCTGGGCAGCGGCAAAGTCTGCTATAATTTTTTTAGCCTTCATAAAGCGTCTCCGTTGTTCTCAGTGCCTCGCGGCGAAAAGCGGGCGTAACACGATTCAAATCAACCCAGTCAATGGTATAGAGCGTATCTATAGCCGCAAGAATATCGTCGATGCGATAGAATGTTGCCAGTGGAATAGGACGGTCACCAATAATGCCCACGTCAAAGTCAGAGCGAGAACGGGCGCGTCCGGACGCACGGGACCCAAAAAGGACCACCTTGTATCCTTCAAGATCGCCGCCGATTTTTTGTAGTTGCTCTTGTATTTCCAACTTGATGACTTGTTCTCGGTTCACAAGTTATCCTCTCACTGCTCCCGGTCTGGCTCGCCAGACCTGTCCCTAAAGCGCTACCCGGCAAGCTTGCCCGGTGGTTAAAACCACGGGCTACCATTACGAAGTCGCCCTACGGCGACTATTAGCAATGGTAGCCGCGACTTCAGTCGCCAAGCTAAAATTACTGACAACCGCTCAAATCGGAGTTGACAGAACACTAGCCTCCTGACATTCTTTCGATTTGAGCTACCTTATTATATCCTATCACTACCTATGCAGGACTACCAAGTCGCCTAAACCCGAACCCATCACGTTAATACTACCGCCTCTTTCACAGCTTGTCTAATAAAATGGTTGTTTTGGGCCAACATACGATCAATTTCCGCCTGGGTATAGGGAAACACATCCACACCCAGTGGCAACCCCACCGGCAGATAGTGCGGAATACGGTCCATGAACGACTGGCTAGCCGAGGATAGAATCACCAACAGGTCAGCGTCGCTGCCGGGCACGGCTTCCCCGCGCGCCAGCGAACCAAATAACAACACCTCTTCAATCTCTGGATGACGCGCTTTCATCTGTCGAGCGGCGGCTTTAAGTTTCTCTATCAAGCTCCGCGAGTCCAGCCAATATATCCTCACAGAAGTGGATGATGGCTTGAGCATCTTGAATGCTCCTTTCCGCCTCGGGGCAGGTATAATAATCCATCGGTGCGCCGCGCTCAAACCCGTTGGGATAACGAGTAGTAATGTAATGCTTGTCTAACGCCTTGCCCTGATCCACCAACGTTTCCGGCGGACGATGTATCTCGGGCAAATTCGTCAGCAGCATTGTCACCGAGTGTCCCCAGGCGACAGCGCCCAACCGTTGATAGACAGCCTTGACGGCTTTTTCAGCTCCCTGTTGAGCGGCAAAACAACTCCATTCGTAATCCTCATCCTTCGCAGCGTTACGGGCGTGAGCCAGGTCTCGTTTGGCTTGCCGTAACCAGTCGGCATGTCGTTCTGGCATTATGTACCTTCCTATAAATTCTCAGAGCATCTTTTGCTGCACGCGCCGGTTGACGGCCTGCACCTTGCGCTCGTCGAGGTCAATCCCTACCACCTGGAAGCCCGCTTCGGCGAAGGTGACGGCCAGGGGTAAGCCCACGTAGCCCAGACCGATGATGCCTACGACGGCGTCACGACTTTCGATTTTTTTCGATAAGGTTCATGTTTTTCCTTTTTGCCACGAATTATACGAACCACAGATTTGTAACCACGGATTACACAGATTTTCACGGATTATTTTATCTGTGTAATCAGTGCGCAGTGTGGGCAGGCAGTGCTCACCGTAGTGTGGGCAGGCAGTGCTCACCGTAGTGTGGGCAGGCAGTGCTCACCGCAGTGTGGGCAGGCAGTGCTCACCGCAGTGTGGGCAGGCAGTGCTCACCGCAGTGTGGGCAGGCAGGATGATCATCAATGCACCCAGCAGGGAAGCCAACGAGGTCACCCAACCACCTCTCGGCGGAGTCCCAGCCAGCTCTCCAGCATCTCTCCAGCGACCTTCCAGTCCAGCCAGTCGTCTTCCTCTTGCATGATAGCCCGCTCATGCAGATACTCCGTAAACTGTTCGTATCGCATCCCGTACTTGCGTTCAAAGCGAGTCAATTCTCGTTGGAGAGCGCTTAGCTGTCGCAGGATATATTCCCATAGCAGTGCTCGAACAGCCTTTTCCTCTGTAGCAAAGACTTTTCTCCTGATCAGAAGCTCTATCACGGCACTTACCGTAGTGCTCATCGTTTCCTGTCCTCCTGTATCCTTTCCTTATGCCTCATAAGGATTTTTCCCTATCGCCCGCACCACAAATCCCGCTCTTTGCCACGAATTGTGGTTAGCTTTAGCTGCTCCATCCCCCATCGCAAGAACGCCATCGCATCCTCGTATTCCCGCGCCGCCAGCGAGACGAACTCGGCGCGCCGTGCCCGGTCGCGACAAAAAATCGCACGACCCGAAACCGCTTCAAAGCGAGTGACTGGCGAAGCGCGATTTAACGTGACCAGATCGATATCCTCAATTTGCATGGCCTCTTGCAGATCAGCCCGCAACGTCGCCAGCGTGTCCAACGTTGGCGGTCGCCTGAAGAGCACTCCCACGTCTAAATCGGAACTTGAGCGCACGCAGCCCTCTTGAGCTGAGCCAAATACCCAGGCCGCCACGACCTGCGGCGTCTGCTCAAGCGCCCTCTTCAGTGCAACCCAATTCACCTTGCTGCACATATTTCAAAATCTCCTCGCGGAACTGCTCAAAATCCACCAGATATTGATTCACCATATTAGCCAATACGGCAACATCCACCTGCTCGTACCGATGTACCACGAAATTGCGGAATTGCACCATCTTGCGGTACGCCTCATCTGGCGAGATAATTCCCAGGCTGATGCAACGTTGCACCGCCTCGGAGCCAGTCGTGGCCGGGGTTTGCCCCCGCAAGGAGAGCAACCGCTGGCAGACGTCAACCACGATCTCCACCAACACCTGCAAATCACGCTCCACCGCCCGACGTGTACGCCAGTCAGATTCCAACTGCGCCACAGTCACTCGTCCCAGAGAACGCAACTCAATCGACACTTGATCAAGGGCCTGCAACTTCCGTAGTATCACCCCGTTAATCATTGATCACACTCCTCCATCTGGGACAGTCGAAATCAAGAAGATACCCACCGATTACACAAATTTCACGGATTAACAGACCAAACAAAAGAATCTGTCTAACTTGTGTTAAATCGCACTGTGGTAAAAGTGACACATCTGCTTCCAAAAGCTCTAAGCCCTATTAGTGTATACTTGTAGCAGGATGCCAACGGAGTAGAATAGTGAGAGTGTTAAAGCCCACACAGCCACTCCGTCGGCGGCCCGCCTGGGAATAAAGACTCTCTTAGCCCAGCACTACGAGTGCTAGACGGGGACCGTCTCCCAGGCGTACTGGGGCTATCTGCTGAAAGTACGTTGCACTGCGAGTGCCATAATAGGGCAGCAAAGCACCAGTTGCAGCCGCTGGAACAGGCGTTGTCGATCATACGAAAGGAGAACACGACTATGTTACTCATCGGCATTGATCAGAGCCCCCAAGAACACCTTGTTTGTATCATGGATGTCAATGGTTGTCAATTGGCGCGCTTGGCCCTGCCCCACCAGGACGTTCGCGTCAATGACCGCTATTGCCATTGTATAGCGCCTCCGTGTCGGCCAGAGCATTGCCTCCCAACGAGACCAGTCCCGTCAGTGCGTACAATCTACTGGCCGGCACTGTTCGCAACTCTGGCTCCCGCAAAGTCTGTAACCTGCCCAACAACTCTGCGCGTCGCCGTGGAGATAGCTGACGAAAAGCCTTCACCAATTTCGCCTCAGGCAATTCCAATTCCAGTGAGATAACAGCCGACATGATTCCCCTCCTCCCTCATATTCAAACAACGGGGCAGCACAGCGACAGTTCGTAAGCCAGACCCAAGAATTCGCTACGCCTTCATCGTCACGTCAATTATAACATACGGCCAGCTCTTTGTACAGAAAATCCACTCTCCCCATCTGCAACTCGATGTCAGCTGTGGTTACAGCGTGACCACATCCTTCGCCCACGCTCGATTTTCCCGGTACCAGGCCACCAATGCCGCGATCCCCTCCTGGTACAAGACCTGCGGCCGCCAGCCCAGGAGCCGTTCCGCCTTGCCGATGTCGGCCCACGTTGCCAGCACATCCGCCGGGTGACGGGGCTGGTACTGCAGGTTGGCCTGCCTACCGCTCAGCTCCTCGATCAGCCGGATCGTGTCCAGCAACACCACCGGCGTATCTGACCCCAGGTTGATGATCTCATAACCCAGCGGCTTGAGGCCGGCGATGGTGCCCCGCGCGATGTCGTCCACGTAGGTGAAGTCGCGCTGCTGCGTGCCGTCGCCGTAGACCAGCACCGGCCGCCCCTCGCCGATCCACTGCGTGAAGCGGAAGAGGCTCATGTCGGGCCGCCCCGCCGGGCCGTAGACGGTGAAGTAGCGGAAGACCGTCACGTCCAGATCATAGAGGTAATGGTAGGTATAGCACAGCGACTCCGCTGCCTTCTTCGAGGCCGCGTACGGGGAGAGCGGACGGCTGGTGTCCATCGTCTCGCGGTACGGCATCTCGTTCTCTTTGCCGTACAAACTGGAGGTGGAGGCCAACACGAACTTCCTCACGCCCTGCTGACGGCATAGCTCCAGCAGATTCAGCGTGCCGGTGGCGTTCGTCTCTAAGTAGATCCAGGGATTCTCCACCGACCGTCGCACCCCGGCCCAGGCCGCCAGGTTGATGACAGCGTCGAAGGGGGATTTGGGAGTTACAAGTTGCAAGTTGGAAGTTGCAGGTTGCGAGTTGGAAGTTACAAGTTGCAAGTTGGAAGTTGCACGTTGAGAGGTGAACAGGTCGGTCAACACTTCCCGGTTAGTGATGTCCAACTTGTGAAACTCGAAGTTCGGGTGATCTTTGATCTGCGCCAGCCGCCATTCTTTCAAACGCACGTCGTAGGCATCATTGAGATTATCCACGCCGACGACGGTGTGTCCAGCGGCCAGCAGAAACTCCGCGACTTTGGAAGCGATAAAACCGGCAACGCCGGTAACCAGATAACGATTCATGAGGCTCCTTTTAAGAGTTGAAAGTTACAAGTTGAAGGTTGAAGGTTAAAAGTTACAAGTTAAAAGTTGAAAGTCAAACGTCAAACGGAATTTGCCATCCGCCATTTGCACATCTGCTATTTGCCATTCACCATTTGCTCATTCGCACATTCGCACATTTGCCATTTGCATATTTGTCATTTGCTCATTCGCACATTTGCCATTTGCATATTTGTCATTTGCTCATTTGTCATTTTTAATTTTCTTCATTTGTCATTTCTTCATTTGCTCATTCTCTTCAATTGATAGTACTCGATCACTTGTTGCAACGTCTCTCTCAGCGAGAGTTGTGCTTCCCAGCCGGTGAAGCGTTTGAGCTTGCCGACGTCTGGCACGCGACGCTGCATGTCCTCGAAGCCCGGCTCATAAGCCTGAGCGTACGGCACGAAGACCAGTCGCTCGGTGGCCTGGGGTTGGCGCTCTCCGGTCACCAGGTGCAATACCTGGCGGGCCAACTCCAAAATTGTGACCTCTTCGGTGCTGCCGACGTTGAATACTTCCCCCACCGCCTCCGGACATTCGATCAGCAAGAGTAGGGCACGCACCGTATCCCGGACGTTGCAGAAACAGCGACTCTGGCTCCCATCCCCGTACACCGTGATCGAGTCGCCACGCAACGCCTGCTGCACGAAACGGGGGATGACCATGCCATACTGTCCCGTCTGCCGGGGACCGACCGTGTTGAAGAAGCGGCAAATGATCACGGGCAGGCCATGCTTTTTATGATAGGCCAATCCCAAAAATTCGTCAATCGCCTTGGAATCGGAATAGCTCCAGCGGGACTTGGTCGTCGGCCCCAACACGCGATCGGCATCCTCGCGGAAGGGAATGGCGTTGCTCTTGCCGTAGATCTCCGACGTGGAAGCCAGCAGCACCTTCTTGCGGTAACGCGCCGCAACCTGGAGCACGGCGTGCGTCCCCAGGACGTTGGTCTCGATGGTGCGCACCGGATCGTGGATGATCAGTTCCACGCCCACCGCCGCCGCCAGGTGGACGATCACGTCGCACTCGCTCGTCAGGCGATCCATCACCAGCTCGTGCGTGATTGTGTCAATGGCGAAGTGAAAGCCCGGCTTGCCCACCAGAGGTTGGATGTTCTCGAAACAGCCCGTCGAAAGATCGTCAATAACCGCGACTTCATCGCCGCGTGCCAACAACGCTTCAGCCAGATGGGAGCCTATGAACCCGGCCCCGCCGGTGATCAAAACGCGCATAAATCATCCTCCTTAAAAGTTATCGGGCCGGCTAACCGTGGCCCAGTTTTCCAGCATACGTGACCCCTCAACATTGTCAATTGCCTACTCTCCTACTCCCACACCTCTTCCCACCCCCACACCCTCTCTATCTCTATCTCTTACCCCCACACTTCCCCTCCTCCCACACTCCCACACTCCCTCATCCTCCCCTACTCCAGAAACCCGCGCT
>JAUWHU010000136.1 GCA_030605705.1 Thermoflexia bacterium
GTTCGATGCGGTGTCGCAACGCCGGGTTGAAGGGATGCACTTCCTCCAGCACGTCCAGCACCAAGTGATTGGCCCGGTCGCCGATGGCGTGGATCGCCACAGCCACGCCGCCTTCCGCTGCGCGCCGGGCGATCTCCCGCAGCTGCTCCGGTTCCAGCGTGAGCACACCGGTGTTGGCTGGTTCTCCATCGTAGGGCGCGAAGAGTGCGGCGGTGCGCGCGCCTAACGCGCCATCGGCGAAGAGCTTAAGACCGCCAAAGCGCAACCGGTCATCGCCCAGACCTGAGCGCAATCCCGCGCCCAACACGGCGTCCAGCGTCTCCAACCGCGCGTATTTGACCACGCGCACACGGAGTTCATCCCGCCGGTGCAGCGTCTGGTAGGCCGCGAAGGCCGGGGCGGCGTCCATGTCGTGGACGCCGGTGATGCCCACGGCTAAAAGGTGCGCTTGGGCCATCTTCAAAGCCGCGGCCACCTCTTCCACGTCGGGGGCGGAAACCGCCGCGAGCATGATCTCCATCGCGCACTCGAACATCATGCCGGCGGGTGCGCCATCCGGGAGACGCCCCAAATAGCCATGTTCCGGGTCGGGCGTCTCCGCTGTGACGCCGGCCAAACGCAACGCAGCGCTGTTGGCGACGGCGGCGTGCGCGCTCTTGGCGATCAACACGACGGGATGACGCGGAGCCGCCGCGTCCAACGCCGCCGCCGTGGGAAAGATTCCACCGGGCCAGAGGTTCTGGTCCCAACCGCGCCCCTGGATCCACGCGCCCGGCGGCGTCTCCGCTGCCCGCTGCGCCACCCGCTGCGCGCACTGCTCCCACGAGAGATCCCGCAGGTCAAGGTCGTGCAGACTCAGCGCGTACCACATCAGGTGCAGGTGGGCGTCCACCAGACCGGGAAGCACCGTCGCGCCGTCCAGGTCCTCAACGGTCGCGCCGGGCGCGTCGGCCCAGGCTAATGCCTCGCCGTCCAGCGCGGCTACCCGCTCCCCCACCAGGGCGATTGCCGTCGCCCACGGGTGAGTCGGGCATCCGGTGTAAATATGGGCGTTTCGTAAAATCTGTACTTGTAGGTTCATTTCGCTCCAGAGGATTGAGGTCACGCGCGCCGGAGGTCTACCTGTCCCTCATCGTCCGTGGGGCAGAATTTGTGGATAGCGATGTGAGAATTTCCATGAATTGACGTGGTGTCACGGTGCGAATGCCTTCGTAGTCACCCAAGATCAGCAAGTCCCGATCGCCGCTGACGATGTAATCCGCCTTTCCCTCCGAGGCACAGGCCACGATCGCATCATCCTTAGGGTCACGGGTTACGCCGGGAAGATGAAGACGTCCAGGCAACACCTCCGCTTTGGCTAACAGAACCGCTAAGATATCCGCCAGTTCCTCTTCATCCAGACGGAGACGTTTGGCAATCCGAGGGTAGGAAAGCACATGGATCAATTCTTCCACCAGATAGAACGAGGTCACGAGAACGTAATGCCCTTCCAGCCAGGCATCCAGTACCCGGCATGGGGGGCTTTGTTCAGTCATCAGACCGCTGACCAGAACATTGGTGTCGAGGACGGCTCTAATGGGCATCGGGTTGGCGGCTCCGTGACTGGTAAAATTCAGTCCGGGCTGCTTCGATCAAGTCATGCAGCTCGCCGGGATCCAGTTCGCGGTTTCGGGCGCGCATGTTGGCAATCCTCTCACGCAGCGAAGCGGTGGCCTGCTGCTGTTTGATCTCCTGGAGAAATTGAAAATCCTCCATGCTGACGATGGCGGCGGTGGGTTCGCCGAATTTCTGCACGACGTACTGCACCCCGCGACCATAGCCTACCTCATTGAGCACCCACTTGATTCGAGTCCGCAGGTCAGAAGCAGAGATTGTCCTTAGCATAGCTCCCTCCATACTCTCATTTGTGTAATTTTATACAAAGTATCCAATTTGCCATCTTTGTCATTATTATACTCTCGTGATGGCTAAAAAGCAAGCCGCCGCTCATGGCGGATGCGTTTCAGTTTTAAGGCGAGTTGGCAACTTCCTGGCCCTTTACGGATGTCCCGCGCCTTTTTGCTACGGAGGGTACGCTGGTAGTCGCTCAATTGCACTGTGTTCAACCCCCACCCCCCTGCCCCCAGGGTTGTTCAATTCTACTCTCCAAGGCTCGCAGCCACCGTCCCCGGGGGCGTCTGGGAACAGCAAATCGTTGCCTGTGTCGCCCCCGAGACGGGGCTATGAGCGCGCAAAGCGCAGTGTGGGCAGGTAGTGCCCACGCGCTGAGATTTCCGCAATTCGCAACTCCAGGCAGAGTATCGCCGCACAACCCGCCCCCGGGGACGGGGGCTGGGAGCATAGGTCAGAGACCCTTAGGCTAAATTGCCCTTAGGGCAATGCCGGCCACAGCTGGGTCGGGCAGAAGTGGCTCGGTTGGAGACCGGCCACAGCTAGTTTTTTTTGTCATTTCTTCATTTGCCATTCGCCATTTGCTCATTTTCTTTGTGTCTTGATGGTTTTGTGGTAAGGTATCCCTGCCTGGTTTTGGCCGGGCCAGAAACGATGTCAGCCAGCAATGCCAAGAGGACAGCACCATGCAATGGATTCGTGATTATACTCCTAAGCCCGAACGCCGCCGGCTCTACCGGCAGGCGATGACTATCACGCTGCTGGGGAACCTGATCTTAGCAGTCGGTAAAGGGATTGCGGCTCACCTTTCGGGGAGCGTCGCGCTCTACGCTGACGCGGCCAATTCTACATCTGACGCGCTGTATTCTCTGCTCATGGTGCTGGGACTGTGGGTGGCGCAACAGCCACCCGATCTCTCCCACCCACAGGGACATAGCCGTTTCGAACCGTTAGTCGGGTTGATGGTCTCTCTGGCGATGGCCTTCGCCGGATACGAAGCCGCCCAGGCAGCGGTAGGACGTTTCTTGAGCGGCGGTCTGGCCGTGGAACCGGGGCTGCCAACGCTGGTGCTCCTGGCGAGCGCGGCGCTCAAGGCCGGGATGTACCTGGCGATCCGGCGGATCGCCCAATCCCTGTTTAGCCCAGCCCTTGATGTCACAGCCCGCGATAACTTGAGCGACATTTTTACTTCCCTCGCCGCGCTCGCCGGCATGTTAGGTTCCACTCTCATCCATCCTCTGGCAGACCCCATCGCCGGATTCCTGGTCGCCCTGTGGATCTTCAAGGCTGTCTTTGAGACCGTCCGAGAAAACCTGAGTTACCTCACCGGCGGCGGCGCTTCCCCCGAAATGCTGGAGGAAATCGCTCGCGTGGCGAGCAGCATCCACGGCGTGGAGGGAGTGCATCAGGTGATCACGGAATACGTCGGCCCACAAATGCTCGCAGACCTGCACATTAACGTTGATGGAGCGATCAGCCTTTTCGCGGCCCACTACATCGCGGATCAGGTGCGGGAAGCCCTGGAAGCTTTGCCTGAAGTGGACCGTACTTACGTCCACGTGGAACCTCTCATGGAGAATGGAGAATGATGAATGGAGAATGGTGAATAGGTGAATGGTGAGTGGTGAATAGGTGAATGGTGAGTGGTGAATGATTGACGAGTCATAACCGCTATGACGGGTGATGGCACAAAGAGCCGCAAGACCATCATTTGCCATTTGCTCATTTGCCATTTGCTCATTTGCCATTTGCTATTTGCCATTTGCTATTTGCCATTTGCTATTTGCTCATTTGTCATTTGCCATTTGCCATTTGTTCATTCTCCTCATTTGTTCATTTGCCCATTTCTTTTATAATGGCTTGATATGGAACAAACCAGCGAAGCACAGCAGACGAATTTCTGGATTGGAACCTGGGAGGGTGGCTGGCGATTGGTTCCTCTCGTGGCGATGCTGGCCGGAGCCTGGGCCGGCGCCCGACCGCCGGAGGGGGAACTTCTCCCCGCGCTGGCGCTGGCCGCGACGTTGCTCCTGGCCGGCTGGGAACCCTTGTGGCGCGCCATCGCCACCACCGATTGGGCCACCCCGCTGGCTCACTGGCGCGTGTGGGAGCAAGAAGCTCCCTCGCGTCGCTGGCCCTACCTGCAACCGGGAACCCCCGGCGCTGCTCTCAACCACGCCTGGGGACGGGCGCGCGCCTGGTGGCAGGCGCGCGGAGCGGCGGCTCTCTCTGCTTCCCTGCGCTCTGCCTTCCTGGCCTTGTTGGTGAGTCTGCTGCTCGGCGTGGCACTGGGACGCACCGCGCTCTTCCTCACGCTGCTCTTGCTCGCCTGCACCCAACTCGCCGCGCTTTGGGACGAAGGACGCGGGCAGCCCGGTCCTTTCTGGCAGGCTATCGCGCTGGTAGGGATCCCCTGGCTGCTGGGGACTTCTTTAGCAGGAGAAACATTGCCTTTCCTCGCGCCCCTCACCGTCACCTTATTGGCGGGATTTTTGCCCAGGCCGGCCCCACCGCCATCCTCGGCCCGGTCCTGGCAGCGGGATTCCTGGTCTGGCAGGGACATCCGTTTGCTGCCGGGATGCTGCTCTTGTTGGCTTTCCCCGGTCTGCTCCTGCTGACCCAGCGCGTAGCGGAAACGACCTATCGCCAGGCCGTCGCCCTCTGGCTGATCGCCATGCTCCTGCTGGTCGGCGGGACTCTGTGAGATGGTATGGGTGCTACCGGCCCTGCTTCTGCTGGGCCTCATCCTTTACTGGCAACTGATCATCGCGGAAGGCGCCTACCTGGGCCGTCGCATGGTCGCCTGGCTTTACAACCGCTCTGCCCGCATCTACGACAACATCAAGCAGTACAACCCCGAATACGAGCAATGGTTCTTAGGAATTCCCCTGACCCGTGCCTTAGCACTGGTTCCCGATCCGCTGGTGTTGGATGTCGCCACGGGAACGGCGCGGTTGGCGCGGACGCTCCTGCCGCAGGCCGGCTTCCACGGGCGAATGATCGCCTTAGATTATTCCCGCGAGATGCTGCGGGAAGCCGTGAGAACCACGCGGCCTTGGTCGGAACGGCTCACCTTACTCTGGCAGGATGCCGCCGTTTTGCCCTTCCCCGACGACACCTTTGACGTGGCGAGCTGCCTGGAGGCCCTGGAGTTCATGCCCCGCCCGGAACAGGTGCTCGCCGAGATGGTGCGCGTGCTGCGCCCCGGCGGCATCTTTTTGACGACGAATCGCATTGGCAAGCAGGCCCGCCTGCTCCCCGGTCA
>JAUWHU010000111.1 GCA_030605705.1 Thermoflexia bacterium
CAATGAGCAAGAATATTCTGCCACGAATTTCACGAATTAACACGAAAAAGAGAAAATTAGTGAAAATTCGTGTAATTTGTGGCAAAAAGCCTTTTGGTTCCGGCTTGTCCGGGTTAGGAGGGAACAAAATGACAGCAAGTCCACTGAATCATAAACAGCGTTTGTTCAAGCGCATCGGGGAGCGACTGCGCCAGGTATGGAGCGATGTTGCTCCTGGCCCACGGGCGTGGCGCGGGGCAGCGTGGGGGACGCTCGTCGCGCTGGCCTCAATCCTGCTGGCGACGGCATACAACCTGTTCGCCCCCGCCGGGATCGCGCGTTTCGCCGTCGGCACGTTCCTGTTTCTGGCCGCGTTCGCCATCGCCGGTGGTCTGGCAACCCTGGCCTGGCGCATCCTCAAGGGTATCCCTACTTTCTACGTCTGGGTGTTGGCCTGCACGGCGGCGACGTTCGGCCTGCTGTCGCTGTTTGCGTTGCCGGTGTTGCTCGGTCTCCTCGCGGCCGGATTTGGCACCATCGTCGTTGCCTCGTCTCTGGGGGCAAGCGTTGCGGTGCTGGCGCGTGGCGGCTGGCGGGAGACCGCCAGGGTCCAGCGAACCGTTACCGTCGTCGGGCTGGCGCTCGGTGTAGTGGGGCTGGTATTGGGCGTCGTCTATCTGTTCGACGATGGATCGCCGCTGGTTCTGCCGCCGGATGCGGCGGCGCAGGTCGAACCACTGGCCATGCCCGATCCTTCCCAGGCGGGATCGCGCGCCGTGCGTACGTTGTTCTACGGCAGCGGGCAGGACCGCCACCGCGCGGAATACGGCGCGGACGTGGACCTGATCACCGGGCCGGTAGATGGGTCGTCGCTGGTGGAGCGCTGGACAGGGCTACGGACCGGCTACTGGGGCTTTGGCCCTGAGTCGCTGCCCCTCAACGGGCGGGTGTGGTACCCGGAGGGCGCGGGGCCTTTCCCGCTGGTGTTGATCGCGCATGGCAACCACGCGATGGAGGACTTTTCGGACCCCGGCTACGCTTACTTAGGCGAGTTGCTGGCCAGCCGTGGCTTTATCCTGGTCTCGGTGGACGAGAATTTCCTCAACCTCTCTCTCTTTGCCGACGCGCTGGTGATCAGTTCGTTGAAAGGGGAAAACGACCTGCGGGGATGGCTCCTATTGGAGCACCTGCAAGTGTGGCGCGACTGGAACGCGATCCCGGACAACCCGTTCTACCACAAGGTAGACCTGGACAACGTGGCCCTGATGGGCCACTCGCGAGGCGGGGAGGCGGTGGCGGTAGCAGCGGCGTTCAACAAGCTACCCTACTACCCCGACGACGCGACCGTGCGCTTCGATTACGGTTTCAACATCCGCTCGGTGGCGGCTATTGCGCCAATAGACGGTCAATACAAACCGGCCGGCCGGGGGACGGTGTTGGAGAACGTGAATTACCTCGTCCTGCACGGGGCGCACGATATGGACGTGATCTCTTTTGCGGGGGCCAGGCAGTACGCGCGCGTGCGCTTCACCGATGGGAATAACCGGTTCAAGGCCGCTCTGTACATCTATGGCGCTAATCACGGGCAATTCAACACCTCCTGGGGGCGCAAAGACCTGTTCGAGCCGTTGATGCGGGTGTTCAACCTGCAACAACTGATGCCCGCCGAGCAGCAAACGCAGATCGCCGAGGTTTATATCAGCGCGTTCCTCGAGGCCACCCTGCGCGGAGAGTCGGGCTACCGGCCCCTCTTCCGGGATCACCGTCGCGCGCGGGAGTGGTTGCCGGACACGATCTACATCAGCCAGTACGAGGACGCGGCCACACGGCTGGTCAGCACGTATCAGGAGGACATCAACGTGGCGACGACGACGCTGCCCGGCGGCGCGCAGGCGGGCGAAAACCTGGCCGTCTGGCGGGAGCAGTTGGTGAAGGCCAAGTGGGGCGACATGGACAACCACGCGGTTTACCTGGGTTGGGACGCGGACGTTTCGGCGACGACGGCCCGCTATGCGATCCGGTTGCCTGAAAGCGGCTTGACGCTGACCCAGCACAGCGTCCTGGTCTTTGCGCTGGCTGACGCGAATGAAGATCCCACCCCGGAGACAAAAGACGCAGGGGAGAAAGTCCCATGCGAGCCAATAGATTTGACGATAGAGGTGGTGGACGGCGCGGGGGAAGTAGCACGCCTGCCGTTGAGCCATTTCTCGTTCCTGCAGCCGCAACTGGAAGGGCGGATCGGCAAAGCCGCGTTCATGTCCCCGCTGCCCGTGTCAGAGATGGTGTTCCAGCATTTCGAGTTCCCGCTGGCGGCCTTTGCGGCAACGAACCCCGCCTTTGACCCCGCCGGCCTGGCGCAGGTACGTCTTGTCTTTGACCGTACCCGGGTGGGAGTCGTCGCGCTGGATGATGTCGGTTTCCGGGATTGAAAGCAGTGCTGCTCTTCATTTGAAGATATGGGCAAGATGTGGTAAGATTATGGCATTATGACCACGCCATCCTTCGGCAAGCTCAGGACAGATTCCTTCGACAGTGCTCAAAACGTTCCGCTCCTGACCACTAAACTCTATATCCCCCTCGTCCGGCCCGATCCTTCGGCTGGGCTTAGGACAAGGCTGGTGTCGCGCCCGCGCTTGATCGAACAGTTGAACGCGGGCCTGCACCGCAAACTGACGCTCGTTTCTGCCCCGGCCGGCTTCGGCAAGACGACGCTGGTCAGCAGTTGGATTTACCAACTAACAATGGAACAGAGGAGCAGGGGAGCAGAGGAGGAAAATGTCTCCCCTGCTCCCCTGCCCCCCCGCCCCCCCACCCAAATTGCCTGGCTCTCGCTCGACGATAGCGACAACGACCCGACCCGCTTCCTGGCCTACTTTATCGCTGCCTTGCAGACAATTGAGGCCAACATCGGGAAAGGAGCGTTGAGCGCACTTCAATCCCCTCAGCCGCCGCCGACCGAGGCCGTCCTGACCTCTCTGATCAACGAGATTGCCGTCATCCCCGACCGGATTATCCTCGTCTTCGATGACTACCACCTGATCGAAG
>JAUWHU010000126.1 GCA_030605705.1 Thermoflexia bacterium
CGCCCAGTTGATTGGCGCTCACGCCGGCCTCCGGCCCCTCCGGTAAAGCGAGTATTTGCTGAGGCAACCGCGCGATCCATGCCTGCAAGAACGGGACCTTGACGCTCCAGTGGACGCTCAACAGTCCCACGCCGGCGATGCTTAGCCCCACCAGAATCAACCCGGCCAGTCCCCACCGCACGTCACGCCGGTTGTGAAGCGTCAGGGCCAGGTACCGCCAGGTTGCCAACCCCAGGATCAACCCCGTCGCTTTGGGCAAGGTGAGCGCGGGAACGGCCGTGACGGCAATGCCCACCGCCACGGCGCTGCCCCACAACAGCAACGCGCCGTTGAACGGCGTCGGCGACAAGGGACGGCGCTCCAGTCCCCACCGCGCCAGCCACCAGAGCGCGAACAGCGCCAAAACCCCCACCGTCACAGTGGGGCGCAGGGTGGGGAACAGCAAAAACGGTGCGGCAGTTCCCAGCAGCAGCGTCTCAATGACCCAGAAGTGTTTGTAGAATCTGGTGGATTGGGATTTCAAGGTTTTATTCTCACCGGCAGGGCTTATTCGCGGGAATAGTCCCGGTCAGGATTTTCTTCATGCTGCGCGAATGCTTGTAGCGTGCGCCGCAGACCTTCTTCCAGCGAGACCTGCGGCCGCCAACCCAACTCACGCGCCGCCAGCCCCGCATCCAACACCATCTGGCGGATGTCACCCTGACGCGGCGGGCCGTAGACTGGGGCGCCGGCGTATCCCGTCAATGACTGCAAGGTGAGCCAGAGGTCACGGATAGTCGTGGCCTGCCCCGTGCCCAGGTTGTAGAGGCCGCCGTCGCCGCGCTCTACAGCCAGCAGATTCGCCCGCGCGATGTCACCCACGTAGACGAAATCTCGCGTCTGCAGGCCGTCCCCATCCATCACAACCGGCTCCCCGGCTAACATCCGGTCGATGAAGATCGAAACTACTCCGGCTTCGCCCTCCGCACTCTGGCGCGGGCCGTAGACGTTGCCGTAGCGGAAAATGGTGCAGCGCAGACCAGACATCTCGGCGAGCAGCCGCAAATATGCTTCCCCCGTCAGTTTGCTGAGTCCGTAGGGAGAGAGAGGCTGCGTGGAATGCGCCTCGTCGCAGGGCTGATATTGGGGATTTCCATAAACCGCCACCGATGAGGAGAAAATCACCTGGCGCGTGCCGTGAAGCGCGGCCTGCTCCAGCACATTGACCATGCCCAGCACGTTGACCGCTACATCCTCCGTGGGGTGCGCGACCGAGGTCGCCACGGAGACCTGCGCCGCGTGGTGGGATACGATCTCAGGCTGCACCTCGTCGAAGACCGTTGCCAACGCCGGGGAGCGGATGTCCACCTCGTAGAGCGGTACCTGGGGCGGGAGGTTCTCCCGTTGCCCCTGGCTCAAGTTGTCCACCACGCAGACCTGATGTCCGGCGTTTAGATAGGTCTCGACGACGTGCGACCCGATGAAGCCGGCGCCGCCGGTGACTAAGATGCGCGTTTTGATACTCCTCTTTTCATCACCAGACTCCGGGCCGGCACAGCTTCAGGAATTGGGCTGCGGGCAAGAAATCACCCTCCGGTTCCGCGTCACCCAGGCAGACGAGGTGAGCGGGACAGGCGCAATCGGAAGCGCCGAAACGCGGCGCGATGACGCGAGCGGCGGGTCGCGCCACTAGCTGGGCGGCCCAGGCACATTCGTCTCGCCGGCCGGGCGCCAGCCAGACCGCCGCCGGGCGACTCACCGCGCGCAGATGGTCAATGTGCCAGTGAAGGGTCGTACCGCCCCTCAGGTGACGCCCCACGCGGGCCGCAAGTCCTCCCGGCCCCCACGCGCTTCCTACGTAGACGTAGAGTCCAATGGGAAACCGCCATGTGCCCAGTGCGCCGACCTCGATGAAGGTTTCTTCAGAGAGCACCAGGCCCAGGGCGTAAATCCCCGGACGAGGGGTCAGGATTTCATGCGTCGCTGCCACAGCATACTGCCCAGCCAGGTCAAAATCACTCCCAGCGTAGCGGAGAAGGTGCCCAGGACATCCATCAGATGGACGGCATGGTCAGGGCCCAGTCGCCAGATGAGCTCCCCTTCCTGACCTGCCGGTAATCCCAGAGCGGCCAGCCCCAACACGATGAAGAAAATACCAGCACCGCTGAGTGCCAGGATGTGCCAGTCTCTGCTAGCGCCGATGTCTAATCCTCTGCCGGTGGGGGAACTGGGAGGTCGTCCACGGCGGTGTGCAGCCACTTTTCACCCACCTCGATCAACATGACGGGGATCTCTTCACGGACAGGGTACTTGCGTCCGCAATCACAGCAGACCAGCCAGTTGTCATCCCGCACCAGATCCAGCCGACCGGGGTCTTCCTTGTCGGTGCGACGTGTTTCCCCGCTGACACAGTAGGGGCAACGCAAAATTTTCAAGAGCTCAGCGTCTATCATCATCACCTCCATTTTTACTTGTCAATGTTGGGTCTCTGAGATTTGGCGTGGTGGGTGCCACGCGACGTAAATTTTTCACCACAGATTAGTGGGCACTGCCTGCCCACACTGCGCACAGATTGCACTGATTTTTTTATTTTTTCCGTGCTAATTCGTGAAATCCGTGGTTAATTTTGACTCAACCACGCGAATTCCCAAAGAGCCTCAATTTGCTTATCATGCAGTCAGTATACCACGCTGTAGAACATGGGCAAATTCTCAAGGTCAGGCCGAGTTGCGCGATTTGGAAATCTATTGAGCCGTACCGGTCTTGAGCTTAGAACGCACTGTGGTAAAAGTGACACATTTGCTCCCAAAAGCTCTAAGCCCCCGTCCCCGGGGGCGGGTTGACGAGGAAACTTGCCCCGGGGACGCCCCCGAGACGGGGGCTGGGAGCAATGTGAGTGCAACTTTTACCTCTATGCCTGAGAACACATCCGATGCGGCCCATCACTTGACAGCTGCCAATGGTATGGCGTATACTTAGGCTAATCCGGTCAGTAATTGCTCAGACTGGCCACAGCTAAACTGCCTGGCGGGTTATTTTCGGGGCAGTCGCTAAGACGCTGGGACGCTGAGACGCAACTAATCACCAATCACCAACTTATTTTCGAGGTAATCACATTGGAGGCAAGCATGGGAACAAAACCTGACGCTCGCTTGTGGCGTGGTTGGCTGGTCGTGGTATTACTGTTCACTTTCGGTGTGGGGAGCGCGCGCGGGGCACAGAGCGCGCCGCCACCCCCCACACCGGGATGCCCGCTTGTCGAAGCGGCGTGGGCAGCCCTGGCGGGCAGGGAGGTCGTGGATGTGCAGGCCGAGGGTAAAACGCTCACCGTCTGCCTCGCGGCGACCCCGGAAATCCGGCGTGCCGCAGTCGCCGCAGACAACGCCGAGACCTTCGCCGACTCCATCCGCCGGACTCTCATGCCGCTGGCCTGGGAGACCCTGCACATTCTGGTGCGCGATCCCGCTACCGGCGTCTGCCGCCCCTGGTCCGACTTCCTGCCGGAACAGGCTGATATTTCACGCTTCATGTTTGACGGCCCTTCCGTTACCCCTTACGCTGCCGCTTCCTCCTTCCCCCGTTCTCTCGCCGGCAAGACCGTTTACCTCAGCGCCGGGCACGGTTGGCAATGGAACGACACGGTTGACGCCTGGCGCACTCAGCGCCCGCCATATCAGGATTTGATCGAGGATCACAACAACGCCGAGGTCGTGACGCAGTACCTCATCCCTTACCTGGAGCGCGCCGGAGCCACGGTCATCCCTGTCCGCGAGCGGGATTGGAACGCCGCAGTGCTGGCCGATGACGGCGACGCCGGCTATGCCGAGGTAGGGACCTGGACTGCCGGCAGCGGGCCGGGCTACCAGGATGGCGGGTACCGTTTTGCCGAGACGGTGACCGGAACGGCGACCGCGACGGCGACGTGGGTGCTCACAGCTCCCGTTACAGCCGAGGTGGCCCTCTATGCCTGGGTGTACTCTGGCTCCAATCGCGCGCCCGATGCTCACTACACTGTGTATCACGCGGGCGGCGCGACCGACGTGTATCTCGACCAGCGCATCCGCCCGGAGACGTGGCGCTACCTGGGCGACTTCCCCTGCTACGCCGGGCCGGTAACAGTCACGTTAGATAACGCCTCTTCTGTGACCGGGACGGCCGTCATCGCCGACGCTCTGCGTCTGGGCGGCGGCGACTTTACTGACCTCACCGGCATTGAGACCGTCGCGCCGCACCCGCCGGGCAAGCCGTGGTGGGAAACGGCGGCGTATTACTACAGTCAACGGATGGGAATGGAGGCCGCTTACGGCGATGTCACCAGCCGGCC
>JAUWHU010000281.1 GCA_030605705.1 Thermoflexia bacterium
ACAATGGCTGCGTTAGTCCGCGCAGCACAGACGCAGCCCTCAGACTCGCCAGACTCTCCTGTGCCGGCACCGGAGACCGCCGCTGTGACCTGCTAACCGGTCCCTGCCTGCCAATTGGCACTACTAGAAATCGCGGCTACGTGCGAATCGCCCCCGTCTCGAAAATACCCCTCGTGATTCTTAATTCTTAATTCTTGATTCTTGATTCTCGACAAGTTACCCGAACTTGTACGCTACGCCAAAGCCTCCCCGGGGCAGCGCCCAGTCAATGTTCTCGTAAGGACAACCCACACGACAGCTGCCACATTCCACACAGGCCTGGTAAGCCACCTGAATCTTGCCATCGCTCCCCAGAGTGTACACATTCACCAGACAGAAGTACAGGCAAGGTTTGTGCCGGCAACGTCCGCACACTTCCTGGTCCTTGATCCGCAGGTGCGATTCTTCCTCGTCCACAAAATACTTGATGGAAACAAGCAAGTCGTCCACGTAGACTTCCGGCAGGGTCGCCTGCACTTCCTCAGAAAGATCCTTTACCTCGAACGCATCGCCTTTTTTCATTACCATCCCAGCACCGCCCTTCCCATAGAGATGATGTCGCCGACAGCCTTGAACAACGGCCGGCGACCGGTCAAAGAACCGTAAATTTCTTTGAACAACTGCCTCTTGGGCTTACCGTAGGCGCTGAAGAAGTTGCCCAAAGCATCGTTGAGAAACGACGGGTAGACATCCATGAACTGCGGGTGCGTATCTAAGAACTTCGAGAAGTTGCGATATTGTTTCATGTCCCGGAGGATAAAGCCCTCCCGCAGCTGCTCCTCGTAACGCGCCAGCGTCTGCTCGCTGAAGTCGCCCCGCTGGTGAGCGACGACGGCCGTCTCGCCAGCCACTTTCCCGGCGATGATAGCCATGTTGGTGCCCTCCCAGTGCAGCGCGTTGACCATAGAAGCGGCATCTCCCGCCACCATGGCCCCGCCGGTGTAGAGCTTGGGCATCTCTCGCCAGCCCCCTTCGGGGATAAGGTGCCCGCCATACTCCAACAGCTGGCCGCCCTCCACCAACGGCGCGATCGCCGGGTGCTGCAAGTAGCGCTGCAACACCTCGTAGGGCTTAAGGCGATACTCTATCAACGTCTCCAACATCACCCCTAATCCCACGGAAATGGTTGTTTTGTTGGTGTAGATAAAACCCATGCCCGGCAGCCCCAGCGAGATGTCTCCCAGCACCGATGCGGCCACGCCGTGTTGAGCATCGGGTAAGCCGAAGCGGGCGTTGATCGTTTCCATCGGCAACGAGAGCACCTGCTTGAAAGCCAATGCCTGGTGCGCCGGCACCAGGTCGTGGCTGATAAGCCCTAGCTTCTGCGTGAGCAGATTGTTCACACCCTCACAGATGATGACCACCGGCGCGTAGAGTTCGCCATCTGGCCGGTCGGTGATCACGCCGATGACCCGCCCATCCTCCGCGCGGATGAAGTCCGTCACCGTCGTTTTGGGGATCAGGAACGCGCCCTCTTTCTGCGCCTGCTCAGCCCACCACAGGTCGAAGGTGGCGCGCAGGGCCATGTAAGCGTCGGCTGGTTCGTTGGCGAGTTTGCCGCCGCTGGTCATCATTTTGGTCAACCCACCATCAGAGGAGAGGAACCAGAAGCCCGCCTCCGTCACGGGACGTTCAAACGGGGGACGGCGCTCCATGAAGTCGGGCAACACCTCCTGGATAGCGTGCGTGTAGATCGCGCCGCCGAAGTAGTTCTTGCCACCGGGCTTGCGACCACGCTCAATCAGCGCCACGTTCAGCCCGGCGCGGGCCATGACCATCGCGGCAGCGGAGCCGGCCAGCCCTGCGCCCACGACGATGGCATCAAAACGAATCTTCTCGTTAGTGCTCATGCTGACACCTCCTGGTGCCCGCCGCCGCTGCCGCGGGCCTTCCGCCGCGCCGCAAGCTGTTCGAGCATCGCCGGAATTACTTCGTAGAGATCGCCCACGATCCCCACGTCGGCCACGTCGAAGATCGGCGCGTCAGGATCAGTGTTGATAGCAACGATGAAGTCGGAATTCTGCATCCCGACCTTGTGCTGCAACGCCCCGGATACACCGGCAACGATGTAGAGTTTCGGGCGCACCGTCTGCCCCGATTGGCCGACCTGGTGCGCGTTGCCGATCCAGCCCGCGTCAATGCAGGGCCGGCTGGCCCCCACCACGCCGCCGAGGGCGTCGGCCAGCTGCTGCAGCAACCCGAACCCCTCCGCCGTGCCCAGACCGCGTCCCCCGGCGACGATGACGTCAGCGTATTCGATGTTCACGCTCTCGCCCTCGGGCCGGACGAACTCCAGGATGCGGCTCAATGCATCTTCCTCGGTCACGCTCACCGCCTCGCGCACGATTTCGCCTTGCGGATGAGGATTGCGCTCCGGCATGGGAAAAACGCGCGGGCGAACGCTGGACATCTGCGGGCGGTTCTGGCGACAGAGAATGGTCGCCATGATGTTGCCGCCGAAAGCGGGACGGGTTGCCAACAACAGCTTCTGCGGCGACCCCTTCACCTCGCCCATCTCCAACTGCGTGCAGTCGGCGGTGAGGCCGGTCCGCAGCGCGGTGGCGACAGCCCCGGCCAGGTCACGGCCCAACGTCGTCGCGCCGATGAGGAAAACCTCCGGCTCGTGCTTCTGCGCCACCTCCTCCAAAGTCTTGTAGTAGGGGCGGTTGCGGTAGTGCGTGAACACCGGATCATCCAACAGATACACCCGGTCGGCGCCGTAGCACAGCGCTTCCTGCGCGATGTGTCCCACGTTGTGGCCGAGCAAAACGCCCTCCACCACCACCTCGTCGCCGGCGGCCTCCGCCTCTTCCCTGACCTGCGAGGCCAGCCGGCGAATCACGCCTAGCAGTTCCCAGGAGACGGGATGCGCGTGGCCTTCTTCTTGCTCGATAAATGCCCAGAAACGCCGCGTCGTCATCGCGCACCTCCCAGAACCGTATCCAGAATCCCCGCCGCATCCGCCTTAGCGAAGGTCTGCTTGACGGCCTCTGCGACGCCAACCTCGCGGGCGTCAATCTTCTCGCCGGCTTCGGGTAGCGGAGGCGTCCCCATCTTGAAAACAATGGTGGGAGAACCGCGCACGCCGACCTGTCCCTTGTCGAATTCCAGGGGGCCGGACATCGTCCACATCTCAGGATCGTAGCGCAGGGAGCGGATCAGGTCAGGCAGTGGCGCGAAGGGTATCTCGGCGATCTCCTTTTCGCAGGTGAGGAGTGCGGGCAACGGGAGCTCGATCACCTCAGTCCAGCGCTCCGTCTTCCGCTCGGCCACGATACGACGCCGCTCCAGGTCCAGTTCGCGGATTTTGACGACGTAGGTCACAATGGGCAGCCCCATACGGACGGCAACCCCCGGCCCAACCTGGGCCGTGTCACCGTCAATGGCCTGCTTGCCGAAAAAGACCACGTCAATGGGGTCCTCCTCGTGGATGGCCTGGATGGTTTCGGCCAACACGTAGGATGTCGCCAGTGTATCTGCCCCGGCGAACTTGCGGTCAGAGACCAGCACACCCCGGTCCGCGCCCATCTCGATTGCCTCGCGGATGGTCACGACGAAGTTGGGCGGCCCCATCGAGACCACCGTCACCTTACCGCCCAGCTGCCGCTTCCAGCGGATGGCCTCGGCCAGCGCGTGGGCGTCGTAAGGGTTCATGATCGCCGGCACGCCCTCCCGCACCAGATTCCCCGTCTCCGGGTCAATGCGGATGTTGGTCGTGTCCGGCACCTGCTTAACTGCGACAAGTGCGTGAAACAAAAGTCACCTCCTGGTATGAAGATAAGAGTTGAAAGTTAAAGGTTGAAGGTTGAAGGTTGAAAGTTGAAAGTTGAAAGTTGAAAGTCGGAAGGCGAAGGTCGAAAGTCAAAAGTCAAAAGTTGAAAGTTGAAGGTCAAAAGTCGAAGGTCGCCTCCTCACTCCTCTTTCCTAATTCCTATATTCCTATCTCTTCTGCTGCGCCCACAATTGCAGCAATTGGATGCACACCTGCGCGGACTGGTCCATATCCTGCAGGCTCACCCATTCTAGCGGGCCGTGACAATTGTGCATCCCGACAAAAAGATTCGGCGTGGGCAATCCCTTGGCGGTCAGGCCGGAGCCATCGGTACCGCCGCGAATGGGGCGGAGTAGCGGCTTGATCTTTAGCGCGGCGAGTGCCTCCAGGGCCAGTTCCACAGGCAGCGGGGTATTTTCCAGCCAGTAGCGCATGTTGCGGTATTCGTGCTTGATTGTGCAGGTGATCTTGGCGCGCGGCTCGTCAGCCTGGAGCGACTCCGCCACCGAGCGGAGCAAGTCGCCGTGAGATTTCAGCCCATCGAGTTCAAAGTCGCGCAGGATGAAGCAGAGTTCCGCTTCGGCGGCAGTGCCCTGGATGCGGTAGAGGTGAATGAACCCCTCACGCCCCTCGGTCGTTTCGGGAGTGCGGGTGTCCTCCGGCAAGGCGCTCACTAACTTGGCGGCTAACGTCAGCGCGTTGACCAAAATCCCCTTCCCCGTGCCGGGATGGGTAGCGACGCCGGTGATCTTGACGAGCGCGCGGTCGGCGGAGAAAGTCTCGCCTGTCACCTCGCCCAGAGGGCCGCCATCTAAGGTGTAGGCGACGTCCGCGCCCAGGTCTTCCAATTTGAGGTGGGCAACCCCTTTGCCGATCTCCTCATCGGGGGTGAAGCAGATGCGGATGTCGCCATGCGGGATTTCTCCATTGCCCAATAGCTGCGCCGCCACCGTCATGATGATCGCGATGCCGGCCTTGTCATCCGCCCCCAGCAGGGTCGCGCCGCTGGCGGTGACGATGTCCTCGCCGATTTTCTCCTGGAGCCCCGGGAAGAGCTCCTGAGAGAGCACCCGGCTCTCATCGTCGGGCAGGATCAACGGTTTCCCATCGTAATTGCGGTGAACTATGGGTTTCACGCCAGCGCCGCTGAACGCGGGAGCCGTGTCCACGTGAGCCAGTAAGGCCACCGTAGGTGCCCGCTCCGGGTGAGGTATGTTGCCGGGGATGGTCGCCAGCACGCAGGCGTAATCGGTCAACACCACATCCTTAGCCCCCAGCGCCTGCAGCTCCAGCTGCAGCAGCCGGAGTAATTTGTACTGCTTCTCGGTACTGGGTACTGTAGACGATACCTCGTCGCTTTGGGTATCAATTTTCACATAACTCAGGAAACGGGCTTCAAGTTCTTCGATGTATTTTTCCATGACTCTCCTGCTTTCAACTTTCAACTTGTAACTTGTAACTTGTAACTTGCAACTTGTAACTCTTAAAGGTACCCGAGTTGCCGGGCTTCGTGGCGTAGAATATCACGAAACCGTGGATGGGCAATGCCAATAAGAGCCTGCACCCGCCGGCGGATGGATTGACCGTAAAGGTTCACCGCGCCGTACTCGGTGACGATCCAGTGAATGTGATTGCGCGTCGTGACCACGCCCGCCCCCGGCGTGAGCGTCGAGACGATACGGCTAATCTCACCCTCCTTCGCCGTGCTGGGCAACGCGATGATGGGCACGCCGCCCTCCGAGCGACTGGCCCCATAGATGAAGTCCAGCTGCCCACCGACGCCGCTGAAGAAGCGCGGGCCGAGGCTGTCGGCGCAGACCTGCCCCGTCAAGTCAATCTCGATGGCCCCGTTGATAGCGACCTGGCGGTAATTCTGGCCGATCACACAGGGATCATTGACCGTCTCCGTGGGGTACAGTTCCACCAGCGGATTGTGATCCAGCCAGCGATAAAGTTCCCGCGATCCCAGGACAAATCCCGCCGTGATCTTCCCCGGATGCAGCGTTTTCCGCGCGCCGGTGATGACGCCTTTCTCCACCAGGCGTCTCACCCCGTCGGAAAAGAGCTCAGTGTGGACGCCCAGGTCGCGTTTGTCCTCCAGGTAGCCCAGTACCGAATCCGCCACCGCCCCGATGCCCATCTGCAAAGTCGCGCCGTCAGGGATCAACTCGGCGATATGGTGGGCGATGGCCTCCACCACCGGATCACCGGGGTTGGCCGCCATCGCGTACTCCTGAAGCGGGTCGTCTACCTCGACAATGGCGTCCAGCTTGCTCACGTGGATGAAGGTGTCTCCCGCCAGGTACGGCATCTGGGGGTTGATCTGGGCGACGATGACCCTGGCGGATTCCACCGGCGTTTTCGCCAACCCCGTCTCCAAGCCGAAGGAGCAGAACCCATGCTCGTCGGGCGGCGAGAGATGGGCGAAGGCCACATCCACCGGCAGCACGCCCTGCCCAAAGAGCAAGGGGAATTCGGAGAGCAGCACGGGGGTGTAATCGCTGCGCCGCTCCCAGACGCTCCGGCGCAGGTTGCTCCCGATGAACATCACGTTGGAGCGCAGGTGTCCTTCCATCTCCGGCGCGACCCACGGGGCAGGGCCTACCGTGAGCACCTGGGCGATTTCCACGTCCCCGACGGCGGGCGCGTAGGCCACCAGGGCTTCCATCAGCGCGTGGGGCACGCTGCAATTGCCGGTCAGGAAAATGCGCTCGCCCGACCTGACGGTCGTGGCAATCGCTTCCTCTGCCGTCACGACTTTACGTCTGTAAGCTGCTTGCCAGTGCATACGCTCCGCGTTATTTCCGGAGAACGTTACCCAGCCTCTCGTCCACAACATCACCGTTGCGCAAGACAACCGCCTTGCGCAAGGCCGGCTCTTGAGCGAAAGCCGTCGCCGGCCCGGCTTCCACCAGCATCTGGACGTAGGGCCAGGCGGCGTTGTTGAAGGCATGGGTCGAGGTGCGCGGCACCGATCCCGGCACATTGGGCACGCAGTAGTGTACGATATCTTCCTCGATGTAGCTGGGCGACTCGAAGGTAGTGGGGCGGCTCGTCTCGAAGCACCCACCGTGGTCAATGGAGAAATCAATGATCACGGCGCCGCGTCGCATGGTGCGGAGCATCTGCCGGGTGACGAGTTGCGGGGCGCGCTCCCCCGGCACCCGCACCGCGCCGATCACCACGTCAGCGAAGCGGATCACGTGGGAGATGTTGAAGTCGTGGGAGATCATCGTGGTCACCTGACCGTTGATGTGGTTGTCAACGTAGCGCAAACGTTCCAGTGTGGGGCTAAGCACGAAGACCTTGGCTCCCAGGTCCGCGAAGGCCCGGGCGGCGTTGGTTCCCAGCACTCCGGCGCCTAAGATCACCACCTCACCGGCGGAGACGCCGGGCACGCCATTGAGCAAGACGCCGCGCCCGCCGTGAACACGCATCAGCATTGAACCGGCGATGTAGGGCGCCATGCGTCCGGCGACCTCGCTCATCGTTCTGAGAATGGGGAAGTCCTGCCCCCCGGTGGAAACCAGCTCATACGCCACCGCCGTCACGCGGCGTTCCATGAGGGCCTCTACCTCCTCGCGGGGAGCCGCCGTCAGGCCGAGGAAGCCCGCCAGGAGCTGCCCCTGGTGCATCCAGGAGATCTCCTCCAATGTGGGCTGGAGGACCTTGAGGATGAGATCTGAACGCGCGTAGAGCTCCTCCCCATCGAAAACGATGG
>JAUWHU010000489.1 GCA_030605705.1 Thermoflexia bacterium
ATTTATTGAGAAGATACGGCCACAGTTATTTAGAGAGACGAGGTTGGCGCAACTTTCAACTTTCAACTTTTGACTTGCAACTTTCGACTTGCAACCGTTTCAGGAGATCGGAATGACCAAGAAAATACTTGCATTATTGATTGTGTTGTGGTTGACGTTAGGCTCTCTGGGATGTGTGGCCTTACAGACATTGACCCCTACCGCGCCGGCGACCGAGGAGACGGCGCAACCGACATCAACGCCGGGAGCACCGGTCGTGGTCGCTCCCCCGGATGATCCTGTCGCCGCCCTGGAATCCCAGGTGGAGAACGTCTACAGCGCGGCGGGCGATGCCGTCGTGAACATCTCCGTCACCAGCCTGGCCTACGACTTCTTCAGGAACGCCATCCCGCAGGAGGGCACCGGTTCTGGCTTCATCTACGATGATGCCGGTCACATCGTCACCAACTACCACGTCGTGGAGAACGCCGAGGATATTCAAGTTACCTTTGCCGATGGCGTGACCATTCCGGCGGAGATCGTGGGGGCCGATCCGGCGAACGACTTAGCCGTCATTCGCGTGGATCCCACCCAACATTCGCTCTCCCACGTCTCTCTGGGAGATTCCGACGCGTTGCGCGTGGGACAGTTCGTTGTGGCTATCGGGAACCCCTTCGGCCTGGAGCAGACAGTGACCTTCGGCGTGATCAGCAGCCTGGGACGTGTCATAGACAGCCCCGAGGGCGGGCGCTTCATCGGCGAGGCGATCCAAACCGATGCGGCGATCAATCCGGGTAACTCCGGCGGCCCTTTGCTGGACCTGGGAGGGCGGGTCATCGGCGTCAACGCGCAAATCATCAGCCCCAGCCGGGCCAACGCGGGAATCGGCTTCGCCATCCCTGTGAACACCGTCAGGCGCGTCGTTCCCGAGCTGATCGCCAACGGGCGCTACGCGCATCCCTGGATGGGAGTGGAGCTCTTTGACTTGAGCCGCTGGGCCGAGGCATTGCAACAAGCGGGCGAGAATGTGCCGGACGAAGGGCTGTTGATTCTGAGCGTGGTCCCCGGCTCGCCGGCAGATGAGGTCGGGCTGCAGGGAGGACAGCGAAAGATCACGGTGGGCAATGCGCGTGACTTCCCGGCGGGAGGAGACGTGATCACGGCCCTCAATGGCGAGCCGGTTCACACCTGGAGCGATCTCAACATCTACCTGGAACTCCAGACGCGAGTGGGCGACACCATCCAGGTGACGGTGCTGCGCGCTGGCGAAGAACTGACGCTGCCCCTGACGTTGACCGAACGACCACAGTAGGGGTACCCTTTAGCGGCATTGCGGTAAAAGTGCCACGTCTGCTCCCCAAGGCTCTGAGCCCCCGTCCCCGGGGGCGGGTTGACAGTGTAAGTGCGCCTTTTGCCCCAATGTCTTTAACGCAACGACGACAGGAACGTCCTGCCTGCGGGGAGCACCAGAGTCGCGCAGATTATTTTCACCAGATCACCTGGGATAAACGGGTACAATCCTGAAAGCAGCACCGCCTTGACGCCGACAAAAACCGAAAGCCAGGTCAACCCGGCGGCGTAGAGAGCCAGCGTGCCTGACAGCAGCGCTACAAACGCGGTTCCCACACGCCGCTCCCATCCCCGCTCGGCCAGCGCGCCGGTGACATAAGCAGCCGCCACAAAGCCAACGAGGTATCCGCCCGTTGGCCCCAGGAGATAGGCCAGACCACTCATCCCGCCGGCAAAGACCGGCAAGCCGGCAAGTCCTTGCGCCAGATATGCCAGGACGCTGAGCGCGCCCCGCCGGCGTCCCAGGCAAGCCCCCACCGCCAGCACGGCTAATGTCTGCGCCGTGATAGGAACCGGGCTGAAGGGCAAACGCACGCTGACTTGTGCGCCCAAAGCGATGAGCAGAGAGCCGCCAAATACCATGGCTACGTCATACACGAAAGCCGGAACCCTCAAAGTCGGGCGGAAAACCTCGGCATAAGTTACATTCGTCATCATCAAAGCACCTCGCTTACAATAGATTTGAGTGATCGGTTAGAAGTTCAACTTCTCTGCGCCG
>JAUWHU010000483.1 GCA_030605705.1 Thermoflexia bacterium
GGCCGGCCAGGATGTAGAGATCGTGGCGGGTGCCGAAGACCCGCTTCGCCATCTCCTGTGTTTCGCCGAAAAGCCTGAGCCAGTCGCGGCCGTAGTGCGGCATCGAGGGCACGGACATGGCCTGGCGCACTTCTTCGGTAATGTCCACCGGGCCGGGAATCATAAGTTTCATACAAGGCTCCTTAGAGAATAGAGAATGATGAATAGTGAATGATGATTGGTGATTGGAGGATGGTCTCAGGTGCGGCGGCGACGGCCGCCTCTGAGAATAAAGACGTAGTAGAGCAAGGTCGAGAGCGATTGAGCGAGCGCGGCGACGTAGGTGAGCGCGGCCGCATTCAGCACCCGGCGCGCGCCCCGGCGTTCGGCGTCGTCCACCAGGATGCCGGTCTGGTCCAGGAGACGCAACCCGCGCTTGCTGGCGTCAATCTCCACCGGCAAAGTCACCAGCGCGAAGACGACGGCTCCGGCGAAGGCCAACACGCCCAGCCAGGCCAGATCATACGAATTGAGCAGCATCCCCACGAAAAAGAGTATCGGCCCCAGCCAGGAGGTGAAGTTCACCACCGGCACCAGGCCGGAGCGCAGACGCAGGAGCAGGTAAACCTGGTCATCCTGCTGCGCGTGTCCGATCTCGTGGGCCACGATGGCCAGCGAAGCCAGTGAGGGGCGCGTCGCCACCCCTTGCGAGAGCCGCAGCACTTTGCTGCGCGGGTCGTAGTGATCGGTGAGCTCGCCTGAAACCGCCTCAATGTTCACGCCGAGGCCGGCTTGCCGCAAGAGCCGCTGGGCGGCCTGCGCTCCGGTCAGTCGCGCACCGTTCGACACCTGCAGGTATTTACGGTACGTGCTGCGCACCCGCCATTGGGCGTAGAAAGCCAACAGCAACGCGGGCAACCCGAAGACAAAATACATTGGATCCCAAAACATTTTTTCCCTCCCAGGGATAATGGAGAATGATGAATAGAGAATAGAGAATGGAGAATGGAGAATGGAGAATGGAGAATGGAGAATGATGAATGGAAATTGATGGTTACCTTCTATCTCTATTCTCTATCTCTGTCTCTGTCTCTATTCTCTGTCTCTATCCTCTCTTCACGCTAAAATCCCCACCGTCCGCTTCAGGACACGCCTGACGCTGTGCGTATCGTGGGCCACGCAGGAGACGACCGGCACGGACGCGGGCAGCTTCAACAGACGAGAAATCTCCTCCGGCGACAGCGCCGTCCTGCCATCCTGCTTATTCGCGGCCACCAGATAAGGTACCCGCTTACCTTTACGCATCTGACGGAGCATCCGTACCGCGTCCATCAGGCTGCCGCGATCCTCACTATCCACCAGGAGGATAAATGCGTCGGTTTTGTGAGATAAAATCCCCCACATAAACTCAAAGCGTACCTGGCCGGGCGTCCCGTAGAGGTGCAACAAAACGTCACCGACTCTGGCGTGCCCATAATCCAAGGCGACCGTCGTTTGCGTTTTATCTCCAGAGGCCAGCTCGTTGGTGATGCGCTGCTCGGTGGAGACGATGGCAATATCACTGGCCGTGCGTACAAAGGCCGTCTTCCCCGCGTTAAAGGGGCCGGTCACTACGATCTTGTAAGCTTTCACGATCACTCCTCCCAGACTTGGTAAATCCAAAATGTTATGCTAACAAGACCTCTCACCTTCCAAGACCTCCGAGGTCTGAAATTTGGATCTATTGAGACTTATTTTCCGTCCGTGGCACAGTCAGGAGACCGGCCACAGCTACTGTGGGGCGTTTGAGTAGTTACCAGCGGATTTAGCTTGTCGTTTACGAAAATTCACGAACCGGTATCCCAAACCACGCTCGGTAAAGATGTAACGAGGATGAGCGGGATCAGGTTCGATTCTCTTGCGCAAGTAGTTGATGTAAAGGCGCAAATAGGAAATCGAGTCCTTGTACTCGTAACCCCATACCTTAGAAAGCAGTGTGCCATAAGGGATGGTCCAACCGGCATTCTCCAACAAGTGCCGCAACAGCCGGAACTCCGTGGGACGCAATTTCACCCGCTGTCCCTCGACGATCAGCTCACCGGTGTTGAAATCCACGCTCAAACGGTCGTCAATCTCCAGAAGCAAGGATTCAGAAGGCGCCAAAGGATGCGTCCGTCGCAAGACCGCCCGCACCCGGCTGATCAGTTCCCTCGGGCTAAAGGGCTTGGTGATGTAGTCGTCCGCTCCCGCATCCAGGCCGCGCACCTTGTCTTCCTCGGAGTTGCGGACAGTCAGCATCAACACGGGAACACTGGAGAAATCACGGATCATCCCCAGAGTCTCAAAACCGTCCAGCTCCGGCATCGTCACGTCCAGGAGCACGATGTCGGGCATTTTCTCCCGGACTTGTTGTACAGCCTCCAACCCGTCATGAGCCTCAAGCACACGGAAACCTTCCAGCTCCAGATTGATACTCACGAAGCGGATTATACGTGGTTCATCATCTACTACCAAGACGAGAGGGGGTTTCTGTGGAATCTTACCCCCGGATAAAGGTAACAATCTCTTCCTCGCCTTCTGTGGGCAGAATCTCCACGCTCATAATGCGGCTCCAGGGATAGATGACGCGATTGGTCTCTGCCAAGAGATAGGAAACTTCCCGGCCATCGCGGAGCCGAGGGCTGCTCAGCAGTATGAATTGCGAATTAGGATCCGGCAGCTCCTCCACCTCTCCCACCACCACGTCCTCATTCAAAATGTGCAACAAGATAGTGTAAGGCATAATATTCCTCTATTCAGTGCTATGAATGCGAATCTTCACTTGCAGCGTTCCTAAGGACAAAGCATCTCCATCGTTAAACCTGTAAGGCAAGTAAGGAGTCAGCCGTTCATCGTTGAGAAAGGTGCCGTTCGTGCTATCCAGGTCCTCGATGAAACAGTGACTGTCACGCATGTAAATACGAGCGTGGCGGCGCGAGATGCCATGCTCCAATCCGCCGTCGGCGGCCAGGTCCACCTCGGGGAAAATCCCATGAGCAGCATCCAGACGCCCGATCAAGATCTCCGAATCCAGAGGCAGGGACATCTTGCGCCCGGTGCTCACAACCTCCAGATCAACGCTCAACATTTTATCTTCCGCGTCTCCCTCTTCATATTTCCACGGGCGCGCATGCGAGCTTTCTGACCCTGTAAAAGGCTCGGTGCGCAAAGGCCCGCCAGAGGGCAAGTATGTACCGCACCGCACACAAAACAATGTCCCCGGAAGATTTTCGGTGTCACATGATGGGCAAGCCGTCCCCGCGTTTTTGTCAGTCATCACAAACCTCCCCTACTGTGTTTTTTTATGGGCACGATCGCCAAAGACCGCGTGCCATAGCGTAGTTTTTTGCGTCCCCCCAGCGTGGGCACGCCACCCTGAGCGACCCGCCCCGCCTCAAGCAGGGCGGCTCGCGACAATTCCCGATGCCCCATATTCAACAGCTGTGTCGAAGCAAATTCCAAAAGTTGCGTAGCCCGAACCGGGTTGCCGGAATCCAGTGCTTTCCAGGCCCGTTCCTGAAGCCGAAAAACGCTCATGTGAGAAAGGGCGTTCAAAAGGCGAGCGGGCACCGGCTCTTGCTCCGACTGCCCCCCGACAAACTGGGCCGAGATACTCTGGTGGAGATGAACAGGTTGCTTACCAAGTCGCCCTGTGCCCTTCAGGTTCAGGGAGACAATATGGCGTTCTCCAGTCTGGTATTGCTGGACCACCAGCTCCAGCAATACCATCAATGGTTCTCCGTTCAAGTCCCCCAGGAGAAACGGCTCTCCATCAGAAATGTCCAACATTTCCAGATAGGGGGCCACGCGAGAGATTGAGCGTAACCGCACAGACGAGTCCAAAGTGAGCTTCAGACATAACCCGCGGGCAACGATAGCGCTCAACTCACCAACCCGTTCTCGCAATATTTTCTGTACCTGAGAAGGGGTTCTAATGTATGCCGAAGTACCCTTTCCAGCACACGCCAGGTCATCCAAGAAAACGTCGTTCCAGTCCTCACCAATGCCCAACGCCGAAATCCCGATGTTTTGCGTGCCGGCGCGGCGCGCCTCGGCTAACGCCTGCAACTCATCCCCGTAGGTGCGGCCATCGGTAAATAAAATCACGTGGCTGATGTAAGAATCGGTACAATGGCGGCGCACCTCTTGCAAGCCGGCCAATAATCCCTGGTAGATTTCCGTCCCACCGCCGGGCACCAACCGGGAAATGGCCGAACGGAACGTCACTTTATTCCGCACCTCGGTGGAGGGCATCAACACTTCGGCCCGGTCGCTAAAGGAAATCAGCGCCAAACGATCTTGGGGTTGTAAGGAATTGACCAGGTCCAGCGCCGCCAGCTTCACATTCTCTATGCGCGCGCCCCGCATGGAGGTGCTGCGATCAATGATCAACGCCAGGTTCAAGGGCTGGCGCACAGCTGCCAGTCCCTGTTGGGGGCGGATATCGAGCAACAGGTATAACATCTGCTCAATCTCCAGCACCGGGAGCTGCGTGCGGCTCAAGATGGCCTCACAGACGAACGGGATGTTCCGGTTACGCTGCTGGTCATAGACCCGGCGCAACGCGGAGTCGCCCAACACCTCATAAGCCTCTTGCACCAGCAGAAAGGCCTCCACGTCACCGTTGGGGCTATCGGGATGGTAACTACGCGCCAGGTTCCGGTAGGCGCGCTTGATTTCCTCGGCGTCGGCCTCTGCGGGTAGGCCCAGGCTGACGTAATAGTTTTTTTCGGGATCGAACGTTGCGCTCACGTCAAGTCTCACCGAGTCTTCACCAAAATTACCGAGATATTATCGTGGCCCCCGGCCGCATTCGCCGCAGCCACCAGCTGCGCGCAAGCCGCACTCGGTGTCGGCGCAGCAGCGACAATACGCCAGAGTTCTTCATCCGACAACAAGCCCCACAGGCCATCGCTGCACAATAGAAGTTGGTCTCCGGGTTGCAGAGGTTGGGATTGCACATCCACATCCAGGGAGAAACCCTGCCCCACCGCCCGATACAACATGTTGCGCTGCGGGTGAACAACAGCTTCCTCTGGGGTCAGCTGGCCGATTTCCACCAATTTACTGACGACAGAGTGATCCCTGGTAAGCTGCCGGACCTCACCACTAGCCTGCCGCAAGTAAACGCGGCTATCCCCCACGTGTCCGATAAACAGCCGCTCGCCAAACACCATAACGCACGTCAGCGTAGTGCCGCTTCCCGGCAAGGTCTGATTGATCGCACGGTTAGCACTCGTAATGGCTTCGGCCAGCACCTCGGTCAAGGAAGGTTGCGTGGCTCCGCGTTCCAGGCTGGCCAGCGTAGGAAGATAGACCTGGGACATCAAATGGCCGGCCACCACACGACAGGCCAGCGCGCTGGCGAGTTCCCCGGCTTGATGTCCTCCCATGCCATCCGCCAGGATAAACAATCCAAAGAGGGGCGCGGCTCCTGCGCTCTCCTGCTCGCCCACAAAGATAAGTAGACTATCCTCGTTGTGGCCCCGCGCCCTGCCGACATCCGTTATCCAGCCCGCCTGCAAGCTTCCCGATGTCACAGCGAGCGAGGTCTCGCTCTGCCGCTCAAATTCAGGTATTGGGGACGGTTCGACAAGCCCGGGCACATTTTCAGTTTCAAGTAGCGGTTCGGCCACTGTTGAAGGAGCCGCGACCGAGGATTTTACAAAGCGTTGTCGTACCCGTTCAATAAATTGCATAAATGACTTCCTTGTTAAAACCTGAAGTTATGCCGGGATGGCATAAACGTAGTGATCCAAAGAACCACAATATACCACCCCTCCCACCACGACCGGCGCCGCCGTAATGGGGCCATCAGTGCCGTATTGCCACCGCAGGTCACCGCTGCGGGCATCCAAACAATAGAGCAGGCCATCCACGCCCCCGATGTAAACGCTCCCCCCATGCACGGTCGGAGAAGCCGTGACCTGCTCCTTCACCTGATAACGCCAGACCAGCCGCCCCGCATCAGCATCTAAAGCGTAAATATAACCATCCACCGAACCAAAGAAAACCAAGCCCTCCCACACAGCGGGTGTGGAAACGATAGGCCCGCCGGTACGGTAGCGCCAGGCCGCCCACCCCGAGCGGATATCCAAAGCATAGAAGTTCCAGTCCAGGGAACCAATAAATATCAGACCCTTATCCGCCACCGGAGAAGAGAGAAAACCACGCCGCGCTCGAAAACGCCACTTCACATCACGATTGAGACCCAGGGCGTACACAATCCCCATCTGGCAAGCAAATAAGATCATATCTTCGTGGAACAACGGACGTGTCCGCAGTGCTCCATCTGCCTGATAGGTCCAGGAGGATCGTCCCCCTCCTAAGTGAATGGCGTACAGGTAATGGTCATCCGAGCCGATGAAGACATGGCCGAAGTCGCCAAAAGGCGAGGAATAGATCTTGCCTTTCGTGGGGACAGTCCATGCCAGCCGCCCCGAACGTACTCCCACGGCGTAAACTACCGAATCGGTGGAGCCGAAAACGACTACGTCCTCACCAACCCACGGAGTCGTAGCGACGCTCCCATCCGTAGGGTATTTCCAAACCAATTTCCCGGTCTCCATCTCTAAAGCATAGACGTTGTTATCGTAAGAAGGAACGTAGAGCAGCTCCTCGCCCACCCCCACAGAAACCCGCACCTCATCCTCGCAGGCGAAACGCCAGATAGGTTTGATGCTGCCCTCAATGAAAGCCGCCGTCTCCATCTGCGCGCCGCTGCTCAGTCCCCGCGCACTGGGCAGCGAGAGCAAGGCCCGCTTTAATTCTTCAGCCGACCCCCAACGTTTGTTAATATCGTATTCCAGTGACTTATCGAGGATCTTCATCAGTTCCCGCGAGACGGTGGGGTTCGTCTTGTGAATGGGCCGCTCGTGGAACGAAAAAGGCGGCTCCAGACGCGGGTCCTGCTTGCTCAAGAGATGGTGCATGGTCGCGCCCAGCGCGTAGATGTCCCCTCGCGGCTCGGCCACTCCTCGATACTGCTCCGGCGGCGAGTAACCCTCGGTTCCAATCATTGTACCCTTGGTGCCACTCTGAAAAAGTTTGGCGATGCCAAAGTCCACCAATCTGATCCGCCCTTGCTCATCTAACATGATATTGGAAGGCTTCAAATCACGGAAAATGATGGGGCGTGGTTTGTGGTTATGCAGGAAGGAAAATACATCACACAACTGAATGGCCCAGGACACAACCTGAGTTTCGGAAAAGAACCCCTGAGTCCCGGCCAACTCCGCTTCCAGGTCCTGCCCGTGGATGTACTCCAGCACCAGATAGCTGCGGCGACCATCGGTGAAGTAGTCATGTACTTGAGGAATGGCCGGATGACTGAGCGTCGCTAAAATACTCGCCTCCCGCTCGAAGTTACGGAGGATTATTTTCCGAACTTGAGGATCGGTTGTCAGGTTTACCATCTCTTTCACAGCACAGAGACGTTGAACGTTAGGGAAACGCAGGTCTTGCGCTTTGTACACCGCTCCCATCCCCCCTACCCCAATCACACCCAGGATTTTGTAGCGGTCCTGTAGCTGCGTACCTACACTCAGCAGGCCGACTTGAGGGATTTTGGGGGCCGGGCGGCGCACAACTCGACGCGTCCCTAAGGGGGACTGTGGGGACGGAGCAAGATCAGGTGGTTCACTTGCCGGCGCGGCCTTTGCCTCTGCTTCAGCTTCTGATTGCGAAGGTACAGCAGTGGGGGGCAGGTTAGCCTCTAAAGATAGCGGATTTCTCAAACGCTGAGAAAGCCCGCGAATGCGTTGCGTTTTCAGCAAACCGTCATCGGGATGCTGCTCAACCGGTATTTTTTTCTCGTTACCCATATTCTATCCTTCGCAAAATAAGACCTGCGCTCGCTTATTATACGAGGATTTGAAAGAAAAGGCAATTGAGCAATCACGTTACAAATAGTGAATGGTGAGTGGTGACTGGGTGCTGCTTAGCGTTTCAGCGTCCCAGCGTTTTAGCGACTGCGAAGCCCAATTCAGCGGGCGTGACGGCGTAGCACGGAAACTTTATCCCTGCGCGCGTGTGACTTTCAGCCCCACCTTGGCCTTAATCCTGAAACGCACCCATCACAAGGTTCACTTGTAGTTCTCATAACTTGTGATAAGCTTATACAGTAGAATCCACTCAAGACAACGGGGGGACTATCGTGCTCGTCATTCCAACAGCAATTCCCATGAAGGTAGAGTTAGAATGTGAGGCCTGTGGCCACCACCAACCGTATTTAGTTCCCACGCCCCCCTGTCCTCACTGCGGGCACGATTGGGTAGAGGCACGCTACGATTATGAAAGTGTGCGCACCCTCTGGCCCGCCATCCTGGAGCAACGCCCCTTTACCATGTGGCGCTACCGCGAGCTACTGCCGCTACGCGACGACGCTTATCAGATCACGTTGGGTGAAGGGGGAACTCCTCTCCTGCGAGCACGCAATCTCAGCATGATGTTAGGCACGCCGAATCTCTTCATCAAAGACGAACGGCAAAATCCGACCAACTCCTTCAAGGACCGCCAGGCCGCACTGGTCATCTCAATGCTGAAGGAGGCCAATCTCACCGAGTTCATCGTAGCCTCCACGGGCAACGTCGCGATTTCTTATTCGGCTTATTCCAGCCATGCGGGGATCAAGCTGTGGACCTTCCTGCCCAGCCTGGTGCCCCCTGAAAAGATGCGTGAAATCGCCATCTACGGTAGTGAGGTCGTCAAAGTCACCGCGACTTACGATGCCACGAAGAAAGTGGCGGCCAGGTTCTCACATCACAAGGGAATCGCGAAAGGCCGGGGCATCCGCGATGTCGGCACACGCGAGAGTATGAAGACACTGGCCTTCGAAGTGGCCGAGCAACTCGCCGCACATCTGGGGCCGCCGCAGCCCGGCATCCCCTGGCGCGCCCCGGATTGGTACATCCAGGCGGTCAGCGGCGGGATGGGGCCGATAGGCTTCTGGAAAGGCTACTGCGAACTTTACCAGATGGGATTGGTGGATCGCATTCCCAAACTGGCCATCATCCAGGCCAGCGGCTGCGCTCCCATGGTCCATTCTTTCCAGAAAGGCCTGTCCGAGGCCGAACCGGTGACCGATCCGCACACACAGGTCATCACCATTGCTACCGGTGATCCCGGCCCGGCCTATTCCTATCTCTACAAGGTGATCAAGGAACACGGTGGCGCCTTTGAAGAAGTCACGGACGAAGAGACCTTCCGTGCCCTGCACGTCCTGGCTAAAATGGAGGGAATATCTATGGAGGCGGCCGCCGCGGCCGCCTTTGCCGGGCTTTTCAGGCTGCTTAGCAAAGGAATCATCAAAAGAGATGAGACGGTTGTCGTCAACTGCTCCGGTCACACCTTCCCGGTAGAGAAATTCCTCCTGGGCCGAGATTGGCTCAAGGTGCTACCGGGGACCCTGGCGACCACACCGCTCCCCACTCCGGCACGTCCCAAATCCACCGCAGAGAACCTCCTCGGCGCGCTGGATCAAATTGACGCCCGCGTCCAACGCATCGTCATCGTGGAGGACAATCCTGATGCTGCGCGTCTGCTACGGCGCATCCTCCAAACACGGGGCGATTTCCAGATCTCCGAAGCACACACCGGTCCAGAAGGGCTGGCGCTTATCCGCGCACTCCATCCCGACATGGTGCTACTGGACATGATGATGCCCGATATGGATGGTTTTGCGGTGCTGGATCACCTGAAGGCAGATGAAGAGCTCAAAGACATCCCCATCATCGTGATCACGGCAAAGGAGCTCACCTTGCAAGAGCGTAAACGGCTCCAGGGACAGATCCAAATACTCTTGCAAAAAGGCACCTTCATGGATGAAGACCTCTTAGAAGGTATTAACGCCCTCCTGGGTAAAGAAGAAGGGGAAACCGCATGACCAAGATTCTCTACGTGGAAGACACACCGGCAAGCCAGCGACTCGTCCAGCGCGTCTTGACGGCAGAAGGTTTCGAGGTCGTCGTCGCCGACGACGGCATCTCGGCCATCGAGGTGGCGCGCCGGGAAAGGCCGGACCTGGTACTGATGGACATTAACATCGGCGGTCTGGACGGCTACGAAGTGTCCACCCGCCTCAAAACCCTGCCGGGGCTGAAAGACGTTCCCATCGTGGCCGTGACCGCAGCCACAATGGTCGGTGACCGGGAACGCGCCCTGGTGGCCGGGTGCAACGGATATATCTCCAAACCCATAGACGTAGACCGCTTTCCCAACCAGGTGCGCGCCTACCTGACAGGGATGGAAGAAAAGGTGGGGTCGGCAGAAGAGAAAGCCGAGTACCTGCTGGAATACAACCAACGCCTGGTGGCCCGCCTCGAAGAGAAGTTGCATGAGCTAGAAAAAGCCAACGAAGAGTTGCAGCGTGTCGAGAAGATGAAATCAGATTTCGTCATCCTCGCCGGGCACGAATTACGCACGCCGCTGACCGTCGTGTACGGCTACCTGCAGATACTACAGGCCAACCCCAACATCCCCGGCTCTGCAGACGACGCCGGTAGCCCCAAGCAACTGCTCAAAAAAATATCCGAAGGAGTTGAGCGCCTCAGCCAGGTCATCCAGGACATCCTCAACGTTTCGCTCATTGACGCCAACCGTTTAGACCTGGCCGCCGAACCGGTCTTCATCAACTCAGTGGTCCAATCGGTCCTCCATAACCTGCGTAGTTTTGGCCCCCCCCGCCAGCTTATCTTCGAAATCGGCCCCAGCCTGCGGAAGCTGCCGGTAGTTGAAGGCGACCCGCGCCGCCTGCACCAGGCTCTGTGGAATATGCTCAGCAATGCGATCAAGTACACGCCCAACAACGGCACCATCACCATTGACGGCGAGGTACTGGAAGACACGGTGCATATCTGGGTGAAAGACACCGGGGTGGGCATCCCGCCCGAGGAGTTAGCGCGCATTTTCGAGCGCTTCTACGTGTTAGAAGATGTCACCTTCCATCGCTCCAGCAAAACGGCTTTCAAAGGAGGCGGGTTGGGATTGGGGTTAGCCGTCACCAAGGGGATCATTGATGCGCACGGGGGCAATATCTGGGCAGAGAGTAACGGTCACAATGAAATCGATCTGCCGGGCAGCACTTTCCACATCCTGCTCCCCATTGGCGACGCCTTGAAAAATCTGGGTAAGAGAACTTAGTGCAGGCCACTTCACTTTAATCCTGAAACATCCCCGTCCTGACAATGGACTTCCATAACGTGACTATTTATGATATAATATAGTCACGGCCCACAGGAGGTGCATGATGGAGCATTCGACAACCAGTGTCCGTGAATTGAAAGCGCGGCTCAGTGCTTATCTGCGCCATGTCGAAACAGGAGCTACGGTAATCATCACCAGGCATGGCAAACCCATTGGGCGGATTGTGCCGCTGGAGACCTCAACCGAGGCGCGGCTGGAGACGCTGGAGCAGGCCGGCTTGATCGCGTGGAATGGCGCGCGGTTATCACTGCTGTCGCCGGTGACCCAG
>JAUWHU010000326.1 GCA_030605705.1 Thermoflexia bacterium
AGTTTAAAATCTCTGCGCTCTCTGTGTCCTCTGTGGTGAAATTCTTAGTTTTTTCAGTAGACTCACCATTCATCATTTGCCATTCTCAAGCGCTCTCTTCAGGCGGTACGTAGAAGATCATCTCGATGCGGGTGCCGCTGCCGATTGCCGACCAGATATGCATCTCGTCGGTGCAGCGTTCGATGTTTGTCAAGCCCATGCCTGCTCCAAAGCCCATTTCCCGCGCGGTTTCTGAGGCGGTGGTGTAGCCCGGCTGGCGGGCCAGTTCGACGTTGGCAATACCCGGTCCGGTATCGTGGGCCACCACGGTGATCTTCTCCGGCTGGATCTTGACCACGATGTGGCCGCCGTCGTCGGTGTGGATGATCAGGTTGATTTCGGCCTCGTAGGCCGCAATGGCGACCCGGCGGGATAGTTGGGGGGTAGCGCCGATCTGCAAGAGCGCTTTCTTGACCTGCGCGGAAGCCCGTCCCCCCTGTGTGAAGTCGTTGGGCCGCACGTGATAACTCAGGATCAGGCTGGTCTCGTCGGACACCAGCGCCTCAAAGAAATAGCGTGGCTGGCGTTCCCGTCCCAGTCGCTCGACGCGATCATAAGCTTGTTGGAGCGCGCCCAGCAAGCCGAGCATGATGTCACCCTTAGTCAGGATGCCGGCCAACTTCCCGTCCTCGTCCAACACCAGCAAGCGCCCGATTCCCTGCCGTTCCAGCTGCTTCAGGGCTTCAAAGACCGGTTCCTCCGGGTGAGCGGTGAGCACCTGCGGAGTCATGAACCGGCTGACGGGCGTGTCCAGGGCGTGTTGTTCCAGAGCGAGAATTAAGTCCTCCACACTGACAACCCCCACCAGCGTTTCCTCATCAACGATGGGAATGCCGGAGATGCGGTGGCTACGCAGGAGTTCTTTGACCTCCTGCATCGAGGCCGTGGAGGGCAGGGTAGTGATCTCTGTCGTCATCACCCGTGAGACTTTCAGCTCACAGGTCAGCTCGTGGAGTATGGAGAGGGGCAGGTCTTTCCCCATGCGGGCGAAGAGGGAAAATTGTTGGCTCATTGTTGCTGCACTGTAGGCAACTTGCCCATGCCCGGCAGTCCTGCCTGGTACAATAGCCCGGAGGTCTCGTACATCGTGTAGGGGGAAAGGAGAATTCCGATCCCGATCTCTTGGGCCAGTTCGAGCAGCGCTGCGGGAGGGCGTTTCCCGCGCGCGAAGAGGATGACGGGCATATCGGACATCTCGGCTGTGCGCACGGCCTGGAGGTTGGTCATGCCGGTGATCATCAACATCTGGGGTTGGGCGAACGCCAGGATGTCGCTCATCAGGTCGGCGGCAAAGGCGCGATCTACCTCGATGTCTACCGCCGGCGGAACGAGAATCTCACCAGCAATAGCCTCGATAATTTCTTTGACTTTCATCAGTATGCTCCCTTGTGCCTCTCCCCGCTTGTTTCTGCTCCGGTTTTCGAGGGGGTAGTTTTCGCGGCCAGCAGGCGCCGGCAAGAATTTGACCGCTATTATACCTTGAATCTGGGGTGGGGCGAATTAGAGGCGAGCGTTCAGTTGTCAGCCGTTAGCCGTCAGCCATCAGCCGTCAGTGACTTCAAGCTATGGCCGGTCTCATTGGGGGCTTTCTGCCCCAAACTGCGCGACCGAGCCACTTCTGGGCGTAGTGGCGACTTCAGTCGCTCTGAACGACTAAAATTATCACTACGAGCAAAATTGCCAATGTCCAGATTCCTAGTAGGAATCGCATACATTCCTAGTAGGAACCACATACGTTCCTAGTAGGAACCGCATACGTTCCTAGTAGGAACCGCATACGTTCTTAGTAAGAACACAACACGTTCCTACTAAGAACCAGGCGAAACCCCCTTCTACGCGAATGTATCGCCGAAGAAGGGGGTTGCATCTTTTTAGGACTTGGCCGTTTAGTATCATCTCAATAATCCGGGGCGTCTCGAGCCGGTCTTGCTCTTTTCTGCCACGAATTACACGAATTTCACTAATTTTCCTCTCTTTTTCGTGTTAATTCGTGAAATTCGTGGCTGATTTTTGCTACACCCCATGATTTGCCCCCACTTTTTGAGAAGATACGCCGTTTATAACTTCGCATTTTTCACCGCGAAAAAGAAAAGTGCGAGATTGTTTTTGGACAACTCCTAACCTGGACAAGCCAGAACCAAAAATCTAACCACAGATTGGTGAGCACTGCCTGCTCACACTACGCACAGATTTTCACTGATTTTCTCTCATTCTTTACCCAATCTGTGTAATCCGTGAAATCTGTGGTTCATTTTCTGCCATAAAAAACAAGCATCTTGTCGATAAGGTACTACGCATTGTCCGGGACTTGGCCCGGAAAATGAGGCCCCTACGGGGCAGTTGGCAAGATGACACTTGGAGTGCTATGGTTGGCACTTATCGACAATATTTTGTCGATGTTGACGCTGTAAGCGCCTAAAGTGGCCCGGCTACGAGCTGGCAGCGCCTGCGGCGCTACGCTTGCGGAGGCTACACCAGGCCCGCAGGGCCTTCCACCTCGTAGCCCGAATGTTTACATTCGGGCGAGCTCTTAGCCGGATAGTTACTTGGCGTATTCCACGGCCCGCGTCTCGCGGATCACCGTAACTTTGACCTGGCCGGGATACTGCATTGTCTCCTCGATCTTGTGGGCCACGTCACGCGAAAGGCGCAGCGCAGCCAGGTCATCAATTTCGCCGGGCTTGACGATGATCCGTACCTCGCGGCCGGCCTGGATGGCGAAGGCTTCATCTACCCCCTTGAAGGAGCTCGAGATCTCCTCCAGGGTGCGGATGCGCTTGATATAGCGCTCCAGGCTCTCACGCCGAGCACCGGGGCGCGCGCCGGAGATGGCATCCGCGATCTCAACGATAACGGCTTCGAGGGAGGTCTGTTCCACATCGCGGTGGTGCGCCTCGATGCAATTGATCACCCCGGCTGGCGCGCCGTAACGGCGCGCCAGGTCCGCGCCGATGGCGGCATGGGTTCCTTCAATCTCAAAATCCACTGCCTTGCCGATGTCGTGCAGCAAGCCGCCTCTGCGGGCCAACTCCTCATCGGCGCCCAATTCGGCGGCCAGCAGGCTGGAAAGTTTCGCGACCTCAATGGCGTGCGCCAATTGATTCTGGCCGTAGCTGGTGCGGAAGTAAAGCTGCCCCAGGAGTTTGATGAGCTCAGGATGCAAGCCGGGTACCTTGGCCTCGTAAACGGCGCGCTCACCCTCTTCACGGATGGTCGTTTCGACTTCCTGGCGGGCCTTATTCAGCACCTTCTCGATCCGCGCCGGGTGGATACGGCCATCGGCGACGAGACGGTGCATGGCGCGTGCCGCGATCTCGCGGCGGACGGGATCGAAGGCTGAGATGGTGATCACTTCTGGGGTATCGTCAACGACGACGTCCACGCCGGCTTTCTGCTCAAAGACGCGGATATTCCGTCCCCCGCGCCCGATGATGCGTCCTTTGAGCTCGTCGGAGGAAATATCAACTGTCTTGGTGGTCAGTTCGGCTACCGGCTCGCTGGCCAGCCGTTGCACGGCGGTGACGATGATCTTACGGGCGCGCAGCTCGGCCTCCTCTTTCGCGCGCTGTTCCTCTTCACGGATCACACGCGCCATGTCCTGGCGGGTTCCCACGGCGACTTTCTCCAACAAGATCTCACGTGCTTCTTCTAAGGAGAGATTGGCGACCCGCTCCAGCTCGGCTCGTTGCAGTGCCTCCTGTTTTTCCAGATCGTTCCAGCGCCGATCCAGGGTGCTCTGCCGTTTGCTAAGTTGTTGCTCTTTTTGATCCATTTGTTCCTGACGGCTGTCCATTTGTTCGCGCCGGCGTTGGGTCCTTTCCTCGTCCTGACGTAGCTGCCGGCGGCGGGTTTCCAATTCCTGCTCCGCTGCTTCGCGCATTTGGTGCGCTTCATCTCTGGCGGTCAGGATGATGTCCCGAGCTTGTTTCTCGGACTCGTCCAGGAGACGTTTTTTCATAGCCTGGAGGTTGCCCATCTGCTCCTGGTAACGCTGTTGGCGCATCAGGTAGCCGATGATACCTCCTACCGCTAACCCCAGGAGGGCTGCAATCACAATTTGAAATCCTGCCATTTTAGTATTCCTCGCTTTCTGTAATGTTATTGGAGTCAGGAGAGGAATAGCGCGCGACGATATCGCGGATGATCTCGTAGGGAAATCCTCGACGGGCCAGCCGTTGGCTAAGACGTTTTTGGAATTGCTGGGGTGGGAGGCGCGTCAGTCGCTGTGCCTGTTGGTGAGCGCAGCGTTCGGCAGCCTCTTCCTCGTCGTATGTTGCCAGCGTCGCAGCTATGATCGGCGCCGGCACTCCCTTCTGTCGCAATTCATGCACCAGGGCGCGTCGCCCTCGGGGGCGAAAGCGGGTCCGGTTTTCCACCCAGAAACCGGCGAATGTCTCATCATTCACCAGTGCGGCCCGTTTCAGCCGTTCGAGAACCTCATCCACTACCGGCGCGGAGAATTGGCGTTTACGGAGATAACGTCGCAGCTCTGCCTCGCTACGTGGACGGTAGGTGAGAAAATCCAAAGATTTCTCGTGAGCTTGCTTCAGTTCATCGGTGGCTTTGAGGTTTGCTATCTCTGCGTCAGATAGCTCCTCCCCAACGCGGAGGCGCACGGCTTCCACGTCTGCCAGACCGAAGGCAAACTCCCCGTCTAAGTAGACATTCACCCGATCCCGGGAACGTTTTTGGGGTTCCAGGGCGCTAATTCTACCGGCCATTTCCTCTCCAAAACAAGCGCGGCTATGGTCGAGAGACCATAGCCGCGCCGGATGAGCTCAAGCAGCCGTTCTAGTCAATCAGAACGGCTCCATATAACTCTCTTAACCAACGATCTCCACAGCCGTACAGTACAAATCCCAGGGCCGGAAGATTGCCGGCAAACCCATTACAAAAACGCCACATCAGGGACCTGTTTTAGGCCCCCACGTTCAGGTTCTTTTCACAATGACCGGGCTACAGTTTCCCAACACAGGATCGCCACGCATCCTGCACTATTGATTCAAGCAGCTCTCCCTATCAGCGGGTGAGCGACCATATCTAAGTCATAGTGTACAATGGAAAGGAATTTTTGGCAAGGGGACGATTGTGACGCTCGTAGTGAGGTACGTAGTATAACGGAGTGCTGTCTTGACGCCACTGCGTTACGTGGCTGACTACGAGCCTTGTGTTCGTGGTGAAAAAACTAACCGCCTGGCTTTGTCGGGGCGGCCAGGCGGTTTGAAAAATCTGTGCCCCCAAAGGGATTCGAACCCTTGTCGCAGGCTTGAAAGGCCTGTGTCCTAGACCAGACTAGACGATAGGGGCACACTGGCAAGATTGTAACATAAAGGCTTTGACTGTCAAATCGTTGGGAATCGGGGAATCGGGAATCAGGAGTCGAGAATTGAGAATTGAGAATTGAGAATTGAGAATTGAGCATCATGTTCTCAGATTCGCTATTTGCCATTTGCCATTTGCTCATTTGCACATTTGCACATTCGCCATTTGCTCATTTGCCGTGCTATGTTATCATAACTGCAATGACTAAAATTTATGAATTTCCTTTACAAGTGGCAAAGTTGCCATCAAAAGTGAGCGATTAACATGGAAAAATTACAAGTAATTCCCCTCGGCGGCCTGGGGGAAGTCGGCAAGAATATGATGGCGCTGGAGTACGGGCGCAACATCCTGGTGATTGACGTGGGTTTGATGTTCCCGGAAAGTAATATGCCGGGGGTGGATCACATCATCCCCGATTACGAATATCTGCGCGGCAAGGCGGATCGTCTGCGCGGGGTGGTTATCACCCACGGCCACGAAGATCACATCGGCGCGTTGCCGCACTTCTTGCGCGAGTTTGATGTCCCCGTCTACGCGACCAAACTGACGCGCGGCCTGATCGAGGTTAAATTGCGCGGTGGCTTGCGCGAGAAGGTCACGCTGCATACCATGAAACCGGGGGACGCCATCCGGCTGGGGCCTTTCACCGTGGAGCCTTACCACGTCTGCCACAGCATCCCCGACGCTGTCGGACTGGGGATACAGACACCGGTTGGACTGATCGTCCACAGCGGTGACTTCAAACTGGATCCTACCCCCGTGGATGGCTGGCCTACGGAAATTGCCAAGTTGGCCGAGTTCAACCAGCGCGGCGTGTTGGCGTTATTCGCCGATAGCACCAACGCCGATCATCCCGGCACTACACCCTCTGAGCGGACGTTGAATCGCGCACTGGAGGACGTGTTCCGCGAGGCCCAGGGTCGGATAATCGTGGCGACTTTCGCTTCGTTGATCTCGCGCTTGCAGCAAGTGATGGACGTGGCGCATGAAGCTGGCCGCAAGGTAGCCATCGCCGGCTACTCGATGATCGCCAACGTCAAGATGGCCCAACGTCTGGGATACTTAGAAGCCCCCGAGGGGTTACTCCTCTCGTTGCAGGAAATCAACCGTCTACCTCCCCACCAGGTGGCGATCTTAGCGACCGGTTCCCAAGGGGAACCACGTTCCATCATGGGGCGGCTGGCGCGAGGAAATCATCCCTCCCTCCATCTGACGCGGGGGGATACCGTGGTGCTCTCTTCGCACACCATCCCCGGCAACGAGGAGACGGTGCATGCCGTCATCAACCGGCTCTTCCAGCGTGGCGCGAATGTCGTCTACCACCCGCTTTACCCGGTGCATGTTTCTGGTCACGCCAGCCAGGAGGAGCAGAAGACGCTACTCAGCATCCTGCGCCCACAGTTCTTTGTCCCCATCCATGGCGAATTGCGGCATCTTCACCATCACGCTGCCCTCGCGCAGCAAGTAGGTATCCCCAGGGAAAATATCGCGATAGTGGAGAACGGCTACGTGATCCGTTTCTCCGAGAACAAGATGGACGTCGGTGAACGCATCCCCGGAGGGTACGTTTTTGTGGATGGCATGTTGGTCGGCGACGCCGTGGACCAATCAGTCATTGATGA
>JAUWHU010000196.1 GCA_030605705.1 Thermoflexia bacterium
GCGTCCAATCTCTGGTTTCGTTTATTCAGGAACAACTCTCTTGAGTTGATGGCTTCTCGACCTCATTAGCTGACTCGCGCCAGATTCCGGGCCTGCTCATCCAGGGCCAATGCCTCAATGAACCCGGCGAGGTCGCCGTCCAGCACCGAGGGGAGATCGTAGATACTCTTGCTGATGCGGTGATCGGTCACCCGGTTTTGGGGGAAGTTGTAGGTGCGGATCTTTTCGCTGCGCTCGCCGGTCCCCACCTGGGAGCGGCGGGTCGCATCGAGCTTTGCCTCGCGCTTCCGTCGCTCGGCTTCGTAGAGACGCGCCCGAAGTACCGATAACGCGTGAAGTTTGTTCTGAGTCAGGGAACGTTCGCTTTCGCAGGTCACGACCAGGCCCGTAGGTTTATGAACCATACGCACGGCAGTATCGTTCTTCTGCATGTGCTGTCCGCCGGGGCCGGAGGAACCGTAAGTGCTGATCTCCAAGTCCTTGGGGTTGACCTCGATCTCCACCGCTTCGATCTCCGGCAGCACGGCGACGGTTATGGTGGAGGTGTGAATCCGCCCGCTGGATTCGGTGACGGGGACCCGCTGGACGCGATGCACGCCGCTCTCGTACTTGAGGCGGGAAAATGCTCCCTGGCCTTTCACCATGAAGACCACCTCCTTGAAACCGCCGATTCCGGTACGATTCTCGCTGAGAAGTTCGGTCTTCCAACCACCCTGACGCTCGGCGTAGCGGGTGTACATACGGAAAAGCTCGGCGGCAAACAGCCCGGCCTCGTCACCGCCGGCGCCGGCGCGGATCTCCATGATCACGTTTTTGGCGTCGCGCGGGTCCTTAGGAAGCAACATCTTCCGCAGCTGCTCCTCCAGCGAACTCTGCTCCGTTTCGAGGCGCGCGACTTCAGTGTGGGCCATCTCGCGTAACTCGGCATCCTCCTCGTGAAACATTTCCCGTGCTCCCGCCAGCTCCTCCTGTACCTGTTTGTAGTGGCGGTAGACAGACACCGTTTCCGCAATTTCCGCGCGTTGCTTGGCGTACTCGGCCACTTTCTCGTAATCGCGGGCCACTTCAGGATCAGACATGAGGCGTGTCAGTTCCTCAAAACGCTCCTCAAGCGCCGCCAATCGTTCTAACATACTTCACACTCCTATGCCTCACCGATACACAACAAACGGCCCGTAAACGTCGGGCCGTGATACATCCTTTATGATGGGCCCACCAGGACTCGAACCTGGAACCGACCGGTTATGAGCCGGCTGCTCTAACCGTTGAGCTATGGGCCCCAACAAGAGCGGGCGACGGGAATCGAACCCGTATCATTAGCTTGGAAGGCTAAGGCACTACCATTATGCCACACCCGCATCAGCCTTTGCATTATACCCTAACGCGGCGAAGTCGCAAATTCACGTTAAAAGTGCAGGTTAAAAGTTACAAGTTGAAGGTTGAAGGTTGCAGGTTGCCGGTTGCAGGCTGAACGGTCACAAGGGTCTACGCATTGTCCGGGACTGGGCCCGGAAAATGTGTCCAACTTTTGGGGTTCACTTCATAGCGCATATCTGCTCAATAAATAGGGGCAAACATTCCGTTGTCTGTCATTTTCACCACGGAGAACACGGAGAAAAATAGGAAAACTCTGTGTCCTCCGTGGTAAAAAAATGCCCTAGAATATTGAGATGATACGCTGTCGCTTGGAGTGCCATGGTTGGCACTTATCGACAATCTTTTGTCGATGTTGACGCTGAAAGCGCCTATGTTGATTCACGCTGACACAGCTGCCCACAGCCGACGCGGATGTCCATACCACTTTCAACTTGTACGACGCAGCTGCCCACAGCCGGCGCGGATGTCAATACCCCGGCGCAAACGCACGCTGTAAGGAATGTGATGCCGGTCCAGCACAGCGGTGAACGCTGCGATGCGTTCCGGCGCGGAGGGTTGCCCCTTGTAGCCGGTAGAGGGGTTCAACGGGATGAGGTTGACGTGGGCCAGCATCCCCGCAAGCCGCGCAGCCAGGGCTTCGGCCTGCTGCAACGTGTCATTGACGCCGTCAATCATGACCCACTCGAAGGTCACGCGGCGGTTGGTCTTAGCCAGATACACGTACAGCGCTTTGAACAAGGCGTCCAACGGATAGCGGCGGTTGATGGGTATCAGTTCACTGCGCAGGTCATCCATAGCCGCGTGGAGAGAGACCGCCAGATTGACCTGCAACCCCTCATCCGCCAGGCGATAAATCCCCGGCACGATGCCGGAGGTACTGAGGGTAATGCGTCGCTGCCCCATCTGGAAGCCCTGGGGGTGAATCAATCGCCGGATGGCAGCGAGGGTATTCTTGTAATTGAGCAGCGGCTCCCCCATGCCCATCAACACGACGTTGGAGAGACGTTGCCCCTGAGCCGCCAGTTCCCGCTGGAAATGTAGCGCCTGGGTGACGATCTCGCCGCTGGTCAAGTCGCGGACGAATCCCATCTGGCCGGTGGCGCAGAAGCTGCACTTCAACGCGCAGCCCACCTGCGTGGAGAGGCACGCGCTGCGCCGGTTGATGTAACGCATCAGTACCACCTCAACCTGCTCGCCATCTGCCATCTGGAGCAGGTCCTTGCGGGTCTCACCGTCAAGAGATTCCTGTTGGGCCAGCACCGGCGGGACGTAAAGCGTGGTCTCCGCCGCGAGGCGTTCGCGCAGCGACTTGGGCAACGTGGTCAGCTGCTCAAAATCGGTCGCCAACCGGACGTAGAGCCATTCCCAGAGCTGGTCTGCGCGATAGCGAGGCTGTTTCCAATCCGCGAGCAAGGCCTCGAGCTGCGGTAGATCCAAATCGTACAAGTTGAGTTTCTTTCTAGGGGTTGCCATAAACGCCGTCACACCTCCCAGGGTGGAAATAAGCTCACCGGGGCCACGCACGCACCAGCGCGGCCAGGTCGTCGAACACTAAGTCGGGATGGATGGGGGAGCGCGCCAGGTCCTCGCGGCTCTGGATGCCGGAGAGCAACATGGCCGTAGGCAGGCCCAGTCGCAGGCCGCCCAAGATGTCGGTATCGAGCCGGTCGCCGATGACCAGCGTCTCCTCCGGCGTCGCTCCCATGCGCGCCAGGGCCTGCCGGTAGAGGACAGGCTCCGGTTTGCCGGCCACGATAGGCTGCACGTCGGTCGCTGCCTCCAACATCGCCAGCTGGGAACCGGCGCCCGGAACTAAGCCTTCCTCGCTGGGGAAGGTGCGGTCGGGATTGGCGCCGATGAACGTCGCTCCCCGGCGGATCGCCAGCGCCGCGGTAGCCATCATGTCCCAGGTCAGGTGCGGGTCCCAGCCGACGACGACGTGCTCCGCCGTTTCGCCCTCCACCAGGCGCAAGCCCCGCGCCAGCAAGGCCTCGCGCACCCCGGCCCCTCCGACGGGGTAGACAGTCGCCCCAGGCGCGGCGTGCTCCGCCAAGTAAGCGGCGGCGGCCTGGGCGGAATTCAGAACGTGCTCAGTGGTCGTCGTCACGCCGAAGCGCGCCAGTTTCTCCACGTATTGGCCGGGGGTACGGCTGGCGTTGTTCGTGACCAGCACGTAGCGCAATCCCAGCTCGGCGATGAGGGCGAAGAAGTCGCGCAAGCCCGGGAGAGGGGTGTTTCCTCGCCAGAGCACCCCATCCATGTCACAGATGAGTGCGCGGACAGGGCGCAGGAAAGACGCCGGCGTGCGCCGGGGGCGCGCGCAGAGGCGCGCGTACTCCTCCGGCGTGTCGGCGTCGGCCAGCAGCGCGGGGTCCTCCACCGGCAGCGTGGCGAGACGGTCGGCGTGAGCGGCGAAGAGCGCGCGTCCCCCCACGTCGCCGGAGAGCTGCGCCAGTTTGGGGAACAGGGCGCGAGCGAAGAGCACAGGGCTGCCACGCTGCCCTTCCCAGGCCGGCACGACGATGTCCGCACCGCTTTCCCGCCAGCGTGTCACCAGCGCGCGCAGGAAGCGCGGCGTGATGAGCGGTTGGTCAACTTGCAGGAAGATGGCCGCTTCGACCGAGGGCGGGAGCGCGGCCAATCCCACGTTGAGGCTGGTGCTCACCCCCTCCTCCCAGCGATAATTGCGGAGCACCTGCAGCGGACGGCCTTCTAAAGCGGGGGCGACGCGCTCGGCGGCAGCGCCCAGCACCACGACGAGGGGGTTGAGGCCCGTGGCCCAGGCGGTATCCGCGACGTGGGCCACGAGTGGACGTCCGTCCCACTCCAGGAGCTGCTTGGGCCGCCCGAAACGGGTGGCGCCTCCGGCGGCTAACAACACGGCCGCGACTTTTGATTTGGGCATAACTCGGTCAATCCTCCGCTGCATCTTAGATTCGTAGTGGCGACTTCAGTCGCTCTGGTATCATCCTGAACGACTGAAGTCGTTACTACGAGCAGCAAGATATAGGAATCGTAGTGGCGACTTCAGTCGCTCTGGTATCGTCCTGAACGACTAAAGTCGTTACTACGAGCAAATACGTCTAGGTATTGTACCGGGGAACAACGGAGGGACAAGTGAGAAAGAGGCGCGGCAAGGCCGCAAATGTGCAAAGGGCGAATGGCAAATAGACAAATGACAGACCATAATTCTCGCATAAGACGTAAATCTTGTAGGGTAATCCTAACCCGGCTGAGCCGGAACCAAAAAGGAAATTCACCACAGAGAACACAGAGAAAGACAGAAAAAACTCTGCGCCCTCCGCGTCTCTGCGTTGAATTTCTTGTTCTTTATGCCAGGATTTGATTGTTAAGACACTATAACTGCACCGGGTCTCTCTGGTTCAAGAACCCGCGCAATTCCTCCTCACCCTCGAGAATGTTGAGTTCAATTGAATGGCTCCTAAACCATTCCAGCGTCTTTGCATCCAACCGCCGTACCTGTCTTGCCAGCTCCCCAAAATTGCCCAGAGATGCGGCCTCCAGCAAATCCGGGAAACCTGCTTCTTCATAGGCCCCGGTATATTCGCCAAGCAAGTTGAAATCAACACCGTAAAACCCGTTTTCAACCTTGTTCAGCAACTGGCAGATTTCTTCCTGCAACTGGAACGCGGCAAATCCCGCCGCCAACACATCCCGGCGTTCACAGGCTGCCAGAATCTTATTTTTATACTCGAAGACAAAGAAATAAAAGTCTTTGAACACCTGCCTGACACCAGCGGGTTCGGAAATGGACGCCTGCGCCGCCAGCAGTATGCCCCTGACTTCCTTCGCCAACCGGTTGGCCGCCTCAAGCATACTGTCTGCGTCTTGTGGCATGATTATATTTCTCATCATTTCCTCAAGTCCAGCAGGCTTTTGTGGCATTTTCAACACTTGAGGCAGATTCGCTCCCCAGCCCTGGGTAAAGTATGTTTGATTGACCAGGGCAAGACAATTCACAGTGCTATTCACAAACTTCCAGCCGGCCCAGTGCAGACCGGCCACATCACCATCAGCCACCGCGAACCGCATTTGTCCAAGTTGAAAAAGCGTGTTCTTGAACTCATCCAGCGCCCGCTCTACCATTATCTTGCGATTTTCCGGCCTGGTGAGCTCCGCAATGCGCGCCTGCAGTGCGTTGAACCTGTCCAAATCCCCCTGCGACCGGTGATGTAGCACCTTCGCGTCGGCAATCAGAGAGGCTGCAACCGCCCAGGATCGCCCGGCCCTGGCGTTGGCAATACTCTCCGCAAGTTTCCAGGATACCGGCCAAAAATCGTAAGGGAGATCATCAACGATGAATTGGCTACACAGAGAGGCGGCCTTCCCCTCGTCCGGTATGTAAAAAATATCCAGATCTGAAGTAGGAGACGCCAGGCCTTTGGCGTGTGATCCGTAATAGGCGATAATGGCGATCTCGTCTTTATGCGCCCGCGCAGCGTATGATACCAGTATCTCGGCTATCCTAAAAACGTCAGACATATTGTCACAGCTCCTCTTTGGTGCTAAATGAGAGATCTTCACACGACAGTTCTTGAATTATACGGACAACTTCGCTTACCGTCAAAAGCGTGCTATACTGTGTTCAGCTCTTCATTGATAATAAAATTGTTCCTGAACAAACGGAACCAGAAATTGGACGCGGATTTTCACGGATTACACGGATATTTTTGTAAAAAACAAGGAAAAATCCGTGTTGATCCATGATGTCCGTGTCCAGAAGCTTACCGTTTTTATTGAGGAACAACTCTAATGTTATGATTTAGCCGGTTTCTTTCAGCGCAACTCCACTGTTTTGCAAACAACGATAGCGGAAATCCTTCAAGCCTTATTGGGAACGAGTACGGGCGATGGTTAAGCAGCGAGCTGACCTCACTTTTAAGTATAACCTCAAACGTGGCAGACATGGTTGGCTCAGACTGACACCTGCTTATTCGATAAAGGTTGTGCAACAAATATTAGAAAATCATCCCCACATCACTTACGTCCTCGATCCGTTCTCTGGCACGGGCACAACCGGGGTTGTGTGTGCAGAAAATAATATAAACTGTGACCTGGTGGACATCAACCCCTTTCTCGTTTGGTTTGCCAGGGTCAAAGTAGCCAACTATCAAAATGAGCATTTGCAGAATGCACAAGAGGGTGTCCACAGCATTTGTGAATACGTAGCCAACGTCACCGAGATGAGTGACCTCTGGGTTCCCTCCATCCACAATATAAATCGTTGGTGGTCAGAGGACCGGCTCATCGTTTTGGCTAAAATTTATCACGCACTTAACCGACAATTCCCGACTCCCTCACCGGCGAAAGATCTTCTTAACGTTGCTTTCTGCAACTTAGTCATAAACTGGTCAAACGCAGCGTTTAATCATCAGTCCCTGTCTTTCAAGGATAATTCAAACCAGCAATTGACCCTATTTGACGAAGAACAGCAAATCTTGCGCCAATTTTCGAGCATCGCCCAACGAATAATCGCAGCGGCTCGAACACCCTTAAAGGGACAGGTCAAGGTGATTCAAGTAGATTCACGCAAGATACCATTCCCTGCTACGGGAACTTATGATTGTGTGATCACTTCGCCACCCTATCCAAACCGGATGAGTTACATCCGTGAATTACGCCCGTACATGTATTGGCTAGGATACCTGAAAAGTGGTCGTGAGGCTGGAGAGCTCGATTGGCAAGCAATTGGAGGCACATGGGGAATTGCGACCAGTAAGCTTAAGACATGGCAGCCCAATGAACAACGTATTTCTTTCCCAGGCTTTGATGAAATCATTGGTGAAATATCACAGAGAAGTCTAACGCTGGCTAACTACGTTCACAGGTATTTCATAGACATCCTGACACACATAAAAAGTGTTTATGCGGTGTTGTCGCCGGGGGCAGAGGTGTTTTACATCGTCGGCAATTCAAGGTTCTACAATACACTGGTCCCCGTAGAACAAATATATGCAAATCTTCTGGAAACGTGTGGTTTTGTAGATGTGGACGTTCGTATCTTAAGAAAGCGAAACTCGAAAAAGGAGCTCTTGGAGTTCATGGTTTCGGCCAAGAAACCTGAGAGTTGATTGCTCTTTTCGACTTTCAACTTGCAACTTGCAACTTGCAACTCTTAACCTGTAACTCCCGAATCAACGCCGGCACGACTTCATGCACATCCCCCACGATGCAGTAATCCGCATAATCGAAGATCGGCGCGGCGGGGTCGGTATTGATGGCGATAACGGTCTCGGCTTCCTGGATGCCGACGACGAAATGGAACGCGCCACTGATCCCGCAGACGACGGCGACTTTCGGGCGACAAATCACGCCGGTCTGTCCGATTTGGCGCGCGCGCTCGATGTGGCCCTCATCCACCGGCGGGCGCGTCGCCCCGACATCGCCGCCCAGCAGCTCGGCCAATTCACGCAGCATGGCGAAATCCCCCTCCACGCCCCGGCCACCGGCGATCAGGACGGGAGCTTGCGTCAAATCCACGCCCTGCCCCACGACCCGTTCCACGACGCGAGTGTGGATCAGCTCCTCGGCCAAGTCCACCGGCAGCCTGACCACCATCCCCTGGCGGTCGAAATCGGGTTCTCCTGGCAGGAAGACGCCCGCGCGAACTGTCGCCATCTGCGGGCGATGGGTCTGCATCTCGATGAGAGCCAGCACGCCGCCGCCAAACCCGGAGACTTCGCTGACCAGCACGCCGGTTTCCGGTTCCACGCGCAGATCGGTGCAGTCGGCGTTCAGCCCGGTGCGCAGGCGGACGGCCAGCCGCCCGGCCAGATCGCGCCCGTTGGGCGTCACCCCCGTCAAGAAAACGCTGGGTTTGCCCTGCATGATAGCCTGGAAAACGACGTGGGCATACGCCTCGATGGTGAAATGTTCCAGCAGGGGATGGTCGGCCAGGCGGACTTCGTCCGCGCCATGCGCAAAGGCCGTGTCCGCCAGCCCTCCCACCTCGTGACCCAACAACAGTCCGATGAGCTGCCAGCCTAACTGGTCGGCCAGCTCCCGTCCCTTGGAGAGCAGTTCCAGAGAGACGCCCTCAAAGACGCCGTTCTCCTGTTCCAAGAACACCCAGATGGTTTTAGATTCTTCGTCAACGCTGTACAAGGATTTGACCATGCAGATAATCCTCCGTTCTAGAGGTTGCGGGTTACAAGTTAAAAGTTGAAAGTTGAAAGTTAATCGTGCATTGAAGGTAACTTGTAACCTGAAACTTTCAACTTGCAACTGAATGTGCCGCGATCTCCGCGACATCCATCACCACCAAATTCTCGATATTCT
>JAUWHU010000052.1 GCA_030605705.1 Thermoflexia bacterium
GGTGTAACCGTTTGCTAACGCGCCGATCTGGGTGTCGAAGTTGGTCACGGTGGCGGTGTAGACACCGGCGGCGATGCCCTGGGGCGCCAGGGCGGTCAATTGCGTGGGGTTGACCACGTTCACGCTGCCCAACGCGCTCCCATCCAGGCGCACGGCCGGGGCGGGGCTGGCCTGGAAGCCGGAGCCGGTGAAGGTGATCACGTGAGAGGTGTTGCGCACGCCGGTGATCGGCTCGACGGCGGTGATGACCGGCGGCGGCAGTTTGTCCACGGTAATGCCGTCGCTGGAACCGACCGTGCTCCAGTGGTCGGCGCCGTTGCGGGCTTTGACGTTAAAGTAGTAGGTTTGCCCGTCGGTCAAGTTGAGGCCACTCTTGGTCGTCTCGGTGAGTGTGCCCATCGAGGTCCAACTGATCGTGTTGCAGTTGTCGCTGGCCGTGCCGATGCAGTATTGGTACTCGGCGACGCCGGTCTCCGGGTCCTGGCTGGCCCAGGTCGCGTGCAACCGGTCAAAGTAGTGGGTGCTCGCGCCGTCGTCGGTGACGGACGGGGTGGCGGGCAGCGTGTAGTCGTCGGGGGTGACGCTGACCTCGTTCGACCAGGCCACCTCGTTAAAGTCGGTATCGAGCACCGAGTACTGGTAGTAGTAGAGCACGCCGTTGGTCACATCGGTGTCGGTGTAGGTGGTGGCGACGAACATCCCATCGCCGATCTGGGCATAGCCGGTATTGGTGTAGGGGCTGCGGTAGAGGATGTAGCCCGCCAGGTCGGTCACGTCGTTCTGCACCCAGGTCAGGTCCACCTGGCCGACGCTGGCGGTTGCCTCCAGCAGGATAGAGGCTGTGCCGGCCGTCTGGATGACGAAGGTGAAGCGGGTGTCCTCCGGGATGGGCATGCCGTCGGTGTCCTCGGCGTCGCTGACCTTGAGCGTGTTGATGCCGTCGCCGGTGTCCACCGACACATCGTAGGCGCCGACCCAGCGGGTGGAGCTGATCCACCCTTCGCTCTCGATGGTGTGCTGGGTGTAGGGCTCATCCACGCCGAAGGTGACGGTGGGGGTAATGCCGGTGTTCATGTCCCGGCTAAAATCGAGCGTGACCGTCATCGTCTCCGCGCCGATGGGGTCGGGCGGGTAGGTGGTGGCGTTGAGCAGGAAACCGGGGGCCAGCGGCTCGGGAGCGGTGAGGAAGGGCTCGAAGAAGGCCTCGCCGGGCTCAAAGTCCTGCCAGTAGTCGTAGATGCGGTCGTAGCGGATCTCGTCGGCGTCGGTGGTGCCCCAGTAGTTTTGGCGGGCGTCTACGTCTTTGCGCTGATCGTACCTGTTCGACAAATACAGGTCATATGAGCCTATATTGTCTAGAATGTTGTTCCCATTAAACCGCACACCGTTACTGTATTCCGCCAACATGATCGTTAACCCAGGCGAGTCGTTGCTTGCCCAACCGCCCGGAGGCGCTTCGTTGCCCAGGATGGTATTGTAGTTCAACACCGGAGCAGTATTATCCGATCCACGCACCTGAATTGCGCTTCCGCCATACCTGTAGACGCTGCTGCCAGATTCATATCCCTGCTTTGCAATGTTCCCAGTAAATGTGTTGAACCGCACAACTGGTGAACCATAGATGATGTGCAAGCCTCCGCCCCCCCCCGAGGGCGCGTCGCATTCCGCCAAGTTCCGAGATATAAGATTCCCTTCGAGAAGCACACCGTCAAATGCACATATACCGGGCTGATGCCAGTGGGTGTTGTAACTGACCTCGTTGTTTCGGAAGACAACGAAAGACTCGGACGAGCCTATTTGGGCGCCCGCACAGTCGTAAAATGGATCCTCAATACCCAACGGGGCATTGTCCTGAATCCTGCTATTGAGAACGGTGACGCGCCCTTGGCCGGACACGTATAACCCTCTTGTCCGCAGAGAGTCACTGACCTGATTGCCGTCAAAGTGCATGGCCTGGTTGCCCGGTGCGAGCACGACGACGCCCATTTTCCATGGGGAGCCGGTAGGCTTTACACCCATGCAGGATCTGAATTGGCTGTTAGCAACATATGGCGCGCTTTCTTCTACTAGCAACCCACTGCCATACTCCAGAACGATGTGGTTGAGGATGCTGCCGGCCACGTAAGACGTGTCCCGCTCGATCAGCAGCAACCGCTGCTCGCCAGGCACGCCGCCCGCCACGTCCACGACTGCGGCGACGGTACCCAGTTTACTGGCATGAGGCAGGATAGAGACATTGGCGATCGCCCCCACCGTCCCGCCGCCGGGCAGTGCGTCGCCCTCCTCCACCAGTGAGACCAGGGAGTTGGTGTCGCTCATCACGACACCGTAGGTGATGCCGGTTGTGCTGGAGAGACTGGCGTTGTAGACGATCTCCGGGCCGGTGGAGAGATATGGAATGGTGTCGGTGAACTGGAGCGTGCGACCGTCGGGGGCGGGGTCGCCGTCACCCACGATACGCACACCAGTGCTCGAACACCAGCTCTCGGAGAGCTCTTGGCAGTAGAAGAACCCTCTGGCGCTTTCGGTGCCTGCCTGAGCGCTGAAGACCACATCTTGCGAACCGTAGTCACCGGCAGAGACCACACGATCCTGGATCGTGAACGTCAGCACATCACCGTTCTTCAAGGTAACACCGTTGTAGATGTAGCTTGATTGCCCGTAGCCGTCTATATCCGACCAGTACATGCGTTGAAGCCCTGTGTTCAAAGTGCCCTCGATAGGGAAGTAGACGTGACTCGCTTCCTCACCCACGCCGCCTTCCAAGAGTGGCGCACTGACATCTACGATCTCGCCGAAAGGTGCACCGAAATCGCCAACGATGGCATACAGCCCGTCCTGCTTCACCCGGTAGACAAAGATACCAGGCTTTGTCACCACGCTATCGGTCAGCCAATAAGTGGCGCGGAAAGCCATGTTGCCTACCTCATCCCGGGTCACGTAGCTGAAGGTGGTCAGCGTCAGCGGCATCGTGTCGTCCAGCACCACGTTACCTGTGGCAGTGACCTTTCCCACACCCAGTTCGTTCCCGGAGAATACACCCTGCCCGCCATTGCTCAGGTCGGCGACAAACATCACGTCGCCGGCATTGTCCATCAGCGCCTCGCGAAAGCCAACAAAGGTTGCCCCGCCTGTGTCGGGCGCGGTCTCCCCGGCGGCGATGATGGGCTGCACGTGGCCGCGCAGCCAGCGGAAGAGGCCCGCGCTGGTCGTGCTGCCGCTGATCGTCCCCCCGAAGACGATATCACCAACCGAGTTCATCACCGCTGGCGTGGTGAAGGTGATGAACTGCCCGCCCAGCGGCGTCGGGTCACCGGTCTTGACCACGGTGGTGATGATGGGCGTGCCGTCCAATTGCGCGTCGGTGGCGGTGTCGCCAAAGACGATGCCCCTGAAGTCGCCCGGCTGGGGGTCGGGCTGGTTGGAGGTGAAGTAAATGGGCAGATCGGCGGTGCCGCTGGCGATCAGCGTCCCCTCGATCTTGATGAACTTGTCGGGATCGAACTGTAAGCGCGTGCCCGGCTCAATGGTCAGCGTCACGCCCTGCGAGACCAGCATGTTCTGCTTGACGATGTACAGGTAGTCGCTGTGGAGGGTCATGCTCTCGGTGATCACCGCCGGAAAGAGGGGATCGGGGATCTCGATGCCCCGCTGCACCAGGAAGGAGAAGCCGGCCGAGGTGCTGTACGCGCCGCCGTTGGCGGTGATGTCCAGATCGAAGCTCACCTGGTGGTTGTTGGGCGCGGTATCGGTGAGCACCGCCTGGAACGGCGTCGCGGTGTTGCGCATCGTGGCGTAGGCGGAGATGTCGCCGAAGGTGGCGGTGTCGCTGATGATGGTCACGTAGGGGTCGGTGCTGCTGAGGACGGCGGTCGTCGTCAGCGCCTCGCCCCAGTAGTTCTTGAGTTGCATGGTGATGGTGAAGGTCTCCCCCGCGTCGGGGATGCCGTCGTTGTCGCCGCCCGAGTCGCCGTAGAGGATGCTGTCGTCCAGCAGAGTCACGTCGGGCGTGGGAACCACGGTCAGGGCGCTGTGGGCGTTGACTCGCCCCGAGCCGACGGCGGTGAAGGGGTAGGCCGCGACGTAGATGGCGTCGGCCGTCTTGATGATCTGCCCCCGCGCCATCTCCTTGGACCAGGTCGGGTTCTGGCTCAGGAGCAGCGCCGCCAGGCCGGAGACGATGGGCGTGGCCATCGAGGTGCCGGAGAGGCTGGCATAGGCGCTGCCGCGGAAGGTGGAGTAGATGCTCACCCCGGGCGCGCCCACATCGGCGTTGACGCCGTAGTTGGAGAAGTCGGCGCGGTGCTCGGCTATCACTGTGCACAGAGGAGGGTTCACGCAGCCCACGTCCGTTGCGCCAACGCCCAGCACGTAGGGGTAGGCGGCGGGGTAGTAGGGCTTGGTTCGCAGCAAGGGGTATTTGCCATAGTTGCCGGCCGCCGCGACCAGCACCGCCTGACCGTAGGCGTCGGCCAGCGTGTCCTCCAGCAGCAGCGACTCGGCGTAGGAGCCGAAGGACATGTTGATCACGTCGGCCCCCTTGTCGGCGGCGTAGTTTATGGCCTGCACGATGTCGCTGGTAGTGCCCACGCCGTTCGACTCGAACGCCTTGAGGGACATGAAACGGCAGTTCCAGCAGACGCCGGCCACGCCGGTGGTGTTGTCCGTCTCGGCGGCGGCGATGCCGGCCACATGCGTGCCGTGCCCGTTGTCGTCGCGGGGGTCGTTGAAGTCATAGTCGTCAGGGTCGCTGAGGTCGCTGACCCAGTTCCAGCCCCAGGTATCATCGGTGTAGCCGTTGCCATCATTGTCAATGCTGTCACCCGGCGTCTCGCCAGGATTGGACCAGACGTGGTCGTCCAGGTCGGGGTGGTCGCGGTCCACGCCGGTGTCAATCACGGCGATGACGATGGTCTCGGTACCGGTGACGACGTCCCAGGCCTCCGGCGCGTCAATGTCGGCGTCGGCTAAGTGGTACTGCCCGGTGTTGTGCAGGTGCCACTGCTGGCCGAAGTAAGGGTCGTCGGGTGTGCCGTCGAACTCGAAGACGTAGTTCGGCTCGGCGTAGACCACGTCGGGGGCGGAGCTGTAGTCGGCCACGAGTTGCTCCACATCCACCCCGGCAGGGAAGGTGAGTCGGTAGACGTCGCCCAGACTGGGCTGGGAGGGCTGATCCAGCCACGCGGCGACGGCCTGGTCGCGCGTGTGGCGGCGAAAGATCGGCTCTATCGCCTGCAACCCGCGCGCCGTCCCTAGTTTGTCCAGCGATTGAACACCGGTCGTGGTCAACCTGCCCGGAGTCAGGCTCTGGACGGCGACGCGCCGGCCAACGTCTGGCGTGAAGCGCACGATGAGTTCGCCGGACACGTAGCGCGCGCCATCTTCGCGCTCCACGATGGTGGGCTGTTGCGGCTGTGTGGGTGTCGCCGGGACAGGGATGTCCCGGTTCACTACCTGCGCAGACCGATGTTCCTGCGCTGGTAGGGCGGGCGATTCCGCCGAGGCCGGCCTGGGCATCATCGGAAGCATGGCGGCGAAGATCGCCATCACGACGAACAGAGCGAATACACGATTTAATTTCCCGAACATTTCACACCTCCATCAATTGAGCGAAGGGCCATAGACACCAAAACGCCCCGATAGCAGGTATAATACCCGCCGCCTGGGGCGCTTGCGTGTCTTGCAAAAATGTAATATTCAAGTTGGGGGATGCTTGCTCGTTCATTCATCTTAGCCTCCCCCCAGAGGCGCTAAAACCAGTCCACTGTAAAGCCAATTCCATTCTATCATAAATTCGTTGCGTGCGCAAGAGGCTCAAGGTGTACTTTTTTATGTCTGATGGCTCCCCTGAAAAAAGGTCGTTCTCACCACAGACCGTAGGTGTGGGCAGGCAGTGCCCACAAACAGAG
>JAUWHU010000107.1 GCA_030605705.1 Thermoflexia bacterium
ACCACGCACAGATCCACACCGCGCGTGCGCATGATGTGCGCCGCCGCGCTATCCACGATGACTGTGAAGGGGACGCCTGCCTGTTGGAGCTCCCAGGCGGTCAGGCGCGCGCCCTGCAGACGGGGACGGGTCTCATCCACGTAAGCGTGAACGTGCTTGCCGGCCTCGTGCGCGGCAGTGATGACCCGTAGCGCGGTCCCGACCTCGCCCGTTGCTAAGGGGCCGGTGTTGCAGTGGTGGATGATCTGCGCGCCGTCGGGTACCAGCGGCAAAGCATTGCGCCCGATCTGGAGATTGGCCGCTCGCTCTGCTGCGAAGATGGCATGAGCCTCATCCAAGACTGCCGCGCGAATTGCGTCGCAACCATCCAGCGCCGGATCGTTTGCCCGCGCCAGGGCGCGCTTCAAGGCCCAGGAGAGGTTGACGGCCGTGGGACGGGCCGTGTGCAGCGTCTCGGCAGCCGCCGTCAGGGTGGCGCGGAGAGCCGTGACGTTCGTGGTCTGGTTCTGCCGGGCGGCCAGCGCCATCCCATACGCCGCCGTGATCCCAATGGCTGGCGCGCCGCGCACCACCATCTCGCGGATCGCGGTTGCGACCTCGCGGTAGTCGCTGTAATCAAGATAGACAACTTCGTGAGGCAAGAGCCGCTGGTCCAGCAGTCGCAGGGCGTTCCCAGTCCACGTGATAGCATGATAAGTGCTCATTAATTCTCCTTTTTAATTTTTCTGGCTCTTTGGGAATTCGCGTGGTCGAGTCAAAATTAACCACGGATTTCACGAATTAGCACGGAAAAAATAAAAAAATCAGTGTAATCTGTGTTATGGGCACTGCCTGCCCATACTACGTCTGTGGTGAAAAATTTACATCGCGTGGCACCCACCACGCCAAGTCCCAGAGACCCATTTTTCTCTGCGCCTTTGCGCCTTTGCGTTTATCTTAGGGCTTGTCCGTTTATAACTTCGTATTTGCCCGAAACGAACGCAGTGTTATAATGCTGTCTGCAACGCGCCCCTGTAGTTCAATGGATAGAACGCAGGTTTCCTAAACCTGTTATCCGGGTTCGAGTCCTGGCAGGGGTATTTCCTCATCAGGACTTTGCCACAGATTAGTGGGCGCTACCTGCCCACACTACGCACAGATTTTCACAGATTAGGCCGCGAGTTATTAAAAATCTGTGTCAATCTGTGGTTGATTTCGGCTAAAACTCTGCGACTTTGCGACTTTGCGCCTCTGCGTTAAGAATAAGACCTGCTATCGCCGACCGCATCCGCTCCAGTCCTTCCACGAGCTGCGCGCGCGGGCAGGCGAAATTCAGACGGACAAAACCCTCACCACCGGGGCCGAAGGTCGCGCCGTCATTCAACATGACCCGCGCCTCCCGGCGGAAAAATTCGTAGGAATTGCCGGGGATCCCCGCCTCGCGGCAGTCGAGCCAGGCCAGGTAAGTGCCCTCAGGCGACGCCATGTTCAGGCCGGGAAGGCGCTCCGCGACATACGCCTGCAGGAAGTCGCGGTTGGCCTCCAGGTACGTTAGTACCGCATCTAACCAGGGTTGTCCTTCACGGTACGCAGCCAGCGCGGCGACGTAGCCCAACACGTTGGGACGTCCAACCAGGCCCCGGCGCGCTGCCTTGAGTTGTTGGCGCAGTTCGGCGTTGGGAATTACGGCAAACGAGCAATCCAGCCCGGCGATATTGAAGGTCTTGCTGGGCGCCAGCAACGTGATGGTGCGCGCCTCGATCTCGGGCGCGAGGGACGCGATGGGATGGTGCGGATGTCCGCTGAAGAGCAGGTCGCCGTGAATCTCGTCGGAACAGATCAGAATCTCGTGGCGCAGGCAGATTTCGGCCATGCGCTCCAACTCGTCCCGCCGGAAGACGCGCCCCACGGGATTGTGCGGATTGCACAAAAGGAACATGCGTGTGCGCGGCGTGAGCGTTTCCTCGAAGAGCTCCAAGTCAATCTCGTAGTGCCCGTCGGACATTCGCGTCAGGGTCATGGCGTTGGAGACCAGATCGGCGTTCGCTGCCGCGTGGAGGATGGGTGGGTAGACCGGTGTCTGGATCAGCAGCCCCTCGCCGGGAGAGGTGAAAGCTCGCAACGCTAGATGAAAGCCGGGCACCACGCCGGGCATGAAAACCAATTCCTGCGGTTTCACCTGCCAATCGTAAAATTGTTGGAGTCGTTCCACGATCACCTCGCGCAGCCCGGTTGGACATTTGCCATAGCCGAAGATGCCGTGGGCTACGCGCTCGCGCAGGGCGCGCACCACCGGCTCCGGCGCGCGGAAATCCATGTCGGCCACCCACATAGGCAGCTCGTCCGCGTTGCAGATGTTCCACTTGATGC
>JAUWHU010000230.1 GCA_030605705.1 Thermoflexia bacterium
AGGCGAGTTTCTACAGCGAGCGCGCTCCCACAGCAGTTGCTCAGTAATTTGTCACTCCTTCTTCCGTGGGGCCATCATGCAACGACCGCTCTCTGCCTGTTTGCAATGTCCACACACGAGCCTGGGGCGGGTCACAAAGCCAACGACCAGCAGGCCGATCAGAGCCAGGAAGAGGAACAGCCGTTGAAGTGAAAACCCCACGATCAGCGAACCGATGCCGCCCAGGATAGGCAACGGGGAAATGACGAGCATGAGTATCCCCGCCACCTTGTGGGACGTGGCCTTGTGAAATTCCTCCTCCGCCCCCTTTTTGAACAAAAGAGCGGACAGTTTGCCATAACCCGTGCCGCAGGTCTTACCGTAGTAGCAGCAGCGTGTACAGGCAAAAGCCAGCACCGCAGCCATCTCCAGGAGATAAAGGGCCAGATACCCCACCCAGGCCCAGGTCCCCAGTTGGGCCAGGACTATCAGGCTTACGGCAAACCCTGCCAGACCAAACAGCAAATTGAAAACGACGAGCGAGCGTGGGTAGTTCTCATAGTATTCCATTGCAAATAGTCTCCTTGATGTATAGTCTATCCCGCGTCCAAGAGTTCGACTCCGTTATCCATCTTGTGACCCTCCTGGTGTCTGAATGATTTGGGTATGTTTCAAATAAGTTGAGAACTGTGCCCAGGTTGCGTATTACGTGTTCCGTAAATCTCCTCAAAACGAAATACGCAATACGCAACCAGAAATTCAACCGAAATTAAATGCACCCAAATGATTTTGTCCATTGGATTTTATGTATCTTCTCAATAATCCGGGGCGTCTCGAACCGGTCTTGCTCTTTTCTGCCACTAATTACACGAATTTCACTAATTTTCTTCTCTTTTTCGTGTTAATTCGTGAAATTCGTGGCTGGTTTTTGCTGTGCCCCATGATTTGCCCCCACTTTTTGAGAAGATACGATTTTATCCCTCTTTAACTCAAAACAACTTTATCTGAGTGGCGGTTATAGGCTCGTACCACTTCATGCGCGTCGCAATGCCACGCCGGTCACACAGCTCATTGAACACCCTCGCCAGCCTATCGGCGTTGGGCGCTGCGCAGTGGTATTGGTCTCCAAATGTCCGTTCGTACTTTTGCCTCAACCCTGGAAACAAATCGTCCAGCTTGTCGTAGTAGTAAGCGCGCTGCCGGTCACGCAGGCTCATGCCAAACCAGGGGATGATGTACGCTGCCCCGTGCGCGTGCGCCTGTTCCACGATCCGCCCGATGTTCTCCTCGTCGTCCTCAATGAACGGCAGAATCGGCATCATGGTGACGCCGGTGTGAATCCCGTGCTCGGCCAGCGTCTTCAGCGCTCGGAAACGCTCCGAGACGAGCGGTGCGCCCGGCTCCAACATTTGGCCCAGTTCATCGTCGGCGGTCGTGATGGTGAAACTGACCGCCGCGTAGACCCGGTTGATCTGGCACAGCGTGTCCAGGTCTCTGAGAACCAGGTCGCTCTTGGTCATCACGTGAACGGGAAAATGGAACTCGGCGATGACCGCCAGCGCCCGCCCGGTCAAGTTCAACCTTCCCTCCAGCGGCATGTACGGATCGTTCATTGAACCCGTGCCGACAGTGCCCTTGACCCGCTTGCTGGCCAGCTCCTTCCTCAGTAGATCAATCGCGTTCGCCTTGACCAGGACCTCATCGTTAAAGTTTTCGATCTGGTAACACTCGCTGCGGGAATCACAATAGATGCACTGATGCTGGCAGCCCCGGTACAAGTTCATACCGTACTTGATCCCGAACCAGGGATCGGGTTGCTTGGCGTGAGATAGCAATACTTTGGCCTGTATCTCTTTGATCATACAGATGTGAGACCTATAGGTCTTTTTTTGGGGTCTCCGGGACTTGGCGTGGTAAGTGCCACGCGACGTAAATTTTTCGCCACAGACGCAGTGTGGGCAGGCAGTGCCCACAACACGGATTACACTGATTTTTTACTTTTTTCCGTGCTAATTCGTGAAATCCGTGGTTAATTTTAACTCGACCACGCGAATTCCCAAAGAGCCTACGACATAATTGTAGTGCAAGTTGGCGGAATGGGAAGCATATTCGGCGGAGAGGGAAAATAAGGGCGAGAAGTTGAAAAAGCGGAGAAACGCTCCTTGACGGGAAGGCATCCCGTG
>JAUWHU010000418.1 GCA_030605705.1 Thermoflexia bacterium
ACTCAAACAGGGTTTGAAAGTCAAGCAGCAAGAACCGATCCAGGTTTACTATGAAGGTCAAATCGTGGGCAGTTATTATGCCGATTTGTGGGTTGAAGATCGGGTCATAATCGAACTAAAAGCTGTTCAATCGTTAAGCAAAGCACACGAGGTGCAACTGGTCAACTATCTCACCGCCACGGGGATTGATACAGGCTTGTTGCTCAACTTTGGTTCATCGGTACAGGTCAAGCGGAAATTCCGGGAATACAAACCTGGACAGAATTGACAAGATCAATCTTGTTAATCTTGTCAATCCTGTCGGAAATCGGTCTTGAGAAGTTGGTACTGAATATCACATCTATGAAAGGGGAGCACCTATGGATCTATTGAAACGGCTGCGGGCCATCTGTGGCCCCGGACACGTCAGCGATGTGCTGGCGGACCGGATGTGTTACCGCCGTGACTGCGGTCCCACCCCCGGCGGCGTGCCTGACATTGTCACGCGGCCAGAAAGCACCGCCGAAGTGGTCGCAATCATCAAGGCTGCCAACGAGGCCCGGAAGCCCATTTTTATCTGGGGGCGCGCCACGACTTTTGTGGATTTTGGCGTTAAAGAGGGCTGCATCGTGCTGGCGCTCGACTTGATGAACCGCATCCTCGAAATTGACCTGGAGAATCAGGTGGTCACTGCCGAGACGGGCGCTATCTGGCATGCGGTGGATAGCGAGTTGAACCGCCTGGGCTGGGAGATGACGGTTCCTGGCGGCGGCGGGATGTTCTCCTGCACCATCGGTGGCACGGTGGCCTACAACGCCGTCCCCCACGGTATCACCGAGTACGGTATCACCGGCGGGCACGTCGTCTCGTTGGAGGTGGTGTTGCCAGATGGGACGGTGATCCGTACCGGCTCGGCGTCCAACACCGACGCGCCCCTCAATATTGAGCGGGGCGCTAACGGCACCGACCTGGCGGGGCTGTTCATTGGCTCCTGCGGCACGTTAGGCGTCATCACCGAGGTGACTATGCGCATCCACCGTGTCCCGGAGTGCGAGCGATTTCTGTTCTACGCCTTCGACAACGTGGATGATTGTGTGGACGCTGCGTCCGCCATCCAGTCTCAGCAGGCCGCCACTTTCCTGGTCGGTCTTTTCGGTGGCCCCAAGCCGGCGGGTGTGGAAGGGGAAGCCTTCCTGCATACCATCATCCGCGACAATACGGCCGAGGCTGACCGGCGCGTCCGCGCGGCGCGCATCTGTTGCGAGACGTTCCGTGGCCGCCCGCAGGACCCCGAGGGCACGCGCCGTTACTGGACGGAGCACATGTATTCCTGGCTGCGCAACACCACCGCCAGTGCCTACTACGGCAGCCGTCCTTACTACTGCCCAGAGGTAGCAGGTTTTATCACCACCCAGGCCCTGAAAGAAGCCATCCCCGCGCTGCACGAATACGTCGCCACCAATGCGGACTTTGCCCGCACCGGGATGCGTATCAAGGGTTTCGACGTCTACTTTTCACCCAACGCGGCCTATTTGTGGGTAGACACGCTTTATCCGGAGTTCAGCGCGGAGGCCAAGGAAGTGGGCTTGCGAGTGCGGGCCGAGATCGCAGAACTGCTCTTTAGTCGCTGGATGTCACCGGGCGGCATTGTGGCCGGTATCGCGCCGTACATCATGCACCGCCTGGGCACAGCGTTTGAGCTGTTGAAGACGCTCAAGGCGGTGCTGGATCCCAACAGCATTCTCAATCCCGGTGTGTTGGGGTTAGGAGGGGACAATGACTGAGCATCACGACGATACCCTGGCTTTGCAGACTGTGGCCCAGTCCACCTACGAGTGTCTGCGTTGCGCTTTCTGCTTTGACCTGAGTTGGCTGGGGACGGAGGCCAATCTGTGCCCGTCCTACGCCTGGGGCGCGTTTGAGTCCTACGGCGCGCGCGGGCGTATCGCCATCGCCCGTGCCATCCTGGAGGGGGAACTGGAGTACGACGAGAGCCTGATCTCGCGCGTTTTTGCCTGCACCGAGTGTCGCGCTTGCAGCGAGCACTGCTTCAAGTACATTGACACGGTCAAAATCTACGCCCAGATGCGCGAGGACATGGCGAAGCGGGGGCTGATTCCGCCGGGGCTGGCCGCCACCGCCGACGTTCTGGCCGAAAAGCACAATATCTATGACAAGCCGCACGAGAAACGTCTGTCCTGGCTAAAGGACCGCTCGCGGGTAGATAAGTCCGCGCCGGTGGCCTTTTTCGTCGGCTGCACGCCTTCTTACGTGCGGCGCACGCTGGCCCGCGATACCTACGCCGTTTTGGACGCTTCGGGCATTGACTTTACCGTGCTCAGCGACGAGTGGTGTTGTGGGCATCCCTTCCTGGCTGCCGGCCAGCGCGAGCGCGCCGCCGAGGTAATGCGCCATAACGTGGATGTGCTAAAGTCGCTGGGGGTTGAGCGGATGGTATTCGAGTGTCCCGGCTGTATGCGGGCCTTCCGCGAGGATATACCGGAGGTGTTGGGCGAGCCGCTGCCTTTCGAGGTCGTCCACGTGACGGAGGAACTGGCCCGCCAGGTGGAGGCCGGCCGTCTCCAGTTTGATGTCTACCAGTCCGGCGCCGTCGTCACCTACCACGACCCCTGCACGCTGGGACGCGGTTTGGGCATCTACGATGCGCCGCGCACCATCATCGAAGCCATGCCGGGGATGCGGCTGGCGGAGATGAACCGTCACGGGCGAGATTCGTACTGCTGTGGCGCCGGCTCCTTCGTGCGCTACGATTTCCCTGAGTTCACCGACCAAACAGGTGTCGAGCGTTTCCGCGAGGTTGAGTCAACCGGCGCTCAGGTTGTGCTTACCGCTTGCCCGGCCTGCGTTACGCAGTTGCAATACATCCGTGGGCAAATAGAGAGCAATGTGCGAGTGCTGGATCTGATTTCTTTGGTCAAGCGAGTGGGCCGCTGGAGATAGTAGAGTTGTTACTCAATAAAAACAGTAAGCTTTTGGACACGGATACCACGGAGCAACACGGATTTTTCCTTGTTTTTTACAAAAATATCCGTGTAATCCGTGAAAATCCGCGTCCAATTTCTGGGCTCGTTTATTCAGGAACAACTCTAGTGTTTTGAGGTTTTGAGTATGAGGCACAAGAGACAGCTACTCCAGGTGATTGGCTCGACGTTAGTCGCGTTGTTTTTGGTCGCGTGTAGTGGCGCGCCCCAATCCACACCTATCCCGCCGACACCGACGTTAGCAATCCCATCCGATGCCATCCCTGCATCTGCAACACGCCCGCCCGCCCCAGGCGAACCACTGGATGTTACCGGGCTTGGCTCGGTCGAACGAGACGTAACCTACTGCACGGTTGGCGACGTGGCCCTCAAGATGGATGTGTACACCCCGGACACGACGACCAACTCGGCGGCGGCAGTTATCTACGTCCACGGCGGCGGCTGGACGGATGGCGACAAGGCCTCCGGGGGCAGTAGAGAGATCCAGGAGCTGCTGGCGCGCGGCTACCTCGTGTTCGCAATCAATTATCGGCTCGCGCCGGAATTCAAGTTCCCGGCCCAGATACAAGATGTAAAGTGCGCCGTCCGTCACCTGCGGGCGAATGTCGCTGTGTACAACCTTGACTCAGACCGAATTGGCGCATGGGGTAACAGTGCCGGGGGACATCTCGTTTCGTTGCTTGGCGTGACCGATGCCAGCGCCGACTTTGAGGGAAGCGGAGGGTACGCTGACCAGTCCAGTCGGGTGCAGGCTGTGGTGGATGGATACGGCCCGGCAGATTTGTCCCAGGATTTTTCGGGGTTCTCCGCCTGGGGTAGTAGGGTATTCGACGCCACAGAATCATCGTCGCAGATAATTGTGCGCGCCAGCCCAGTCACCTACGTGTCGAGTGATGATCCTCCTTTTCTGATTGTGCATGGCGAGGACGACGCGCTGGTCCCACCGAGTCAATCCGAGACCCTGTATCAACGTCTGACAGCAGCCGGTGTCCCTGCAACCCTGGTGCTGGTGGAAAACGCCGGTCATGGCCTCAAGCCCGCCGGCGGCGCAATGACCCCCTCCCGCTCCGAGATAACTCAGATCATTGCGGACTTTTTTGACGAGCACTTGAGATAGCGCCGGCGAATACTGGCGCTGAGGCGTTTGAGGCGTGGGGCGCGATGGGGAGTCTGGCAAGTGGTTTAAGCGCGATACGGTTTATAAGACCTCCGAGGTCTCCGGAGGTCTGTATGCTTACGACTTGGTTTGAGTCAAGACCCAGTGTTGAGAGGGATGTTAATGAAGTACAGGGGTATATGGATTGTAGCGATAGCAACGTGTCTGTTGCTGGCAGCCTGCGAGGGTGAAACGACCCCGACCGCCACATTGCCAGAGGCGCCCGCGCCGGTAGGAGAGATGCTGGAGGCCACTGCCTCGCCAGCGCCCCTGCCGATCTCTACGTCCATAACCTCCCTCGACACCGTTCTCACTCGCGGCCCCTATCTCCAGTCGGTCACGACCAACACCGTCATCGTCGTTTGGGAGACTGAGCAGCCCAGCCAGGGGGAGGTCGTCTACGGCGAGACAGAGGTTTACGGTTCAAGCGTGGCCGACTCTACGCTGGACACGCGCCACGCCGTCACCCTCACCGGCCTTGAGCCATACACTGCCTATCACTATCGCGTCGAGAGCAGCGGCGCGCCCTTGAGCGAGGATATGACCTTTCGCGCGGCCGCCGGCCCTGACCAGACCGAGTTTGCCTTCGTTGTTCTCGGCGACACCCGCACGCAGGATCAAATCCACCAGGCGCTGGTGGACCGCATTGTTGCGCTGCAACCCGATTTTATGCTGCATACCGGCGACTTGGTGTTCCTGGGTAGCGCAATCCCTTATTGGGAGACCTTTTTTGAGATTGAGAGAGAACTGCTGGCTCGCGTTTCCCTCTTCCCTACGCTGGGGACCCACGAGCGCAACTCCCCGCGCTACTTTGATCATTTCTATCTGCCCGGCAACGAGCGCTGGTACACCTTTGACTACGGCAACGCCCGCTTTATCTGCCTGCAGGTGGACGACATCGCGGACTATGGCCCAGAGAGCGAGCAGTACGCCTGGCTGGAGGAGACACTGGCGGCCAATACGCAACCCTGGCTCTTTGTTTACTTTCACATTCCGCCCTACAGTTCGTCATTGGATGTCCGCGAGGGACCCATACGCCGGACGCTAACCCCGCTCTTTGAGCAGTATGGAGTAGATGTTGTATTCAATGGACACCACCACAACTATGAGCGCAACGAGGTGAATGGCGTCACCTACATCGTCACCGGCGGGGGAGGAGCGCCGCTGTGTGTAATGGAGGAGCGGGAACCGACGCGGGCCGCGTTTGCGGTGGCGCACCATTATGTGCTGCTGGAGATTGACGATCAACACCTGAACGCGACGGTCATTTCCCATCAGGGGAAGGTGCTTGACACATTTGAGCGCAGTACGGACTGAAAAAACAAGAATTTCACCACAGAGGACACAGAGAGCACAGAGAAAGTCACAGAGATTATTAAAATAGTCGAGCGATTAGTTGAGTTTACTGAAAAAACTAGATTTCACCACAGAGAGCACAGAGATTTTAAACTTGACCTTGAGAATATTAATTTTTTGACGTGTGAAGTGTGAAGTGGGTTTTTTTAAACCAAACATCAAATCTTCTCCGTTTATGGGCACTGCCTGCCCACACCTACGGTCTGTGGTGAGAATAACCTTTTTTCAGGGGAGCGGAAACGGCGCCCCGCTATTTTTTGTTTTTCTAGCGGCGTTAGGCTGGAAGCTTGATCCACTACACTGTGCAAGCACAGCACTGCGCAACAAAGTGAGAAAAAACGAATATGGGTAAATTCCTTGAGGCTGAAAAACGGCGGATAGCTTCTTTCAAAGCCACATCACCATATTTTTCCAGTGAGGCGCACGCTGATGGGGTTTACAGGGGCAAGCCTCGCCCGTTTTGTCTGCCGCGCGCGTGCGCGGGAGAGAATCTCTTCCCTGAAATTCGCCAGAGCATACCAGCATATTTTGCAAACCAGGAAATCAACTGGCACGATGGACAAGGTGGAAACCCAAGTAATCACCTTTGTGGTTCCCAGGTTTGTTGCGCCAATTTCTTGTTTCCATTTGCAGACAAGCCCCATGCTCTGGTTGAACTCTTGCGGCCGGTTTTCCCCACAATTCAGCGAATGCTCCCGATGGAGAATGCCGGTCAATTTGTCTCTTTTGAATGGATAGGTGAACGAAACTATCTTGGCGAGAAAATTCCACGACATGGCAAACGTACACGGGGCGCTAATTGCACCAGCGCAGACGCAGCAGTGATGTTCGAGTGCCAGGATGGTTCGAGGCAAATTGCACTGATTGAGTGGAAGTACACAGAGTCGTATAGCAGTACATCGCTCAAGATAGCAAAGAGCGGTACTGACCGAACGGCAATCTATATGCACTTGTACAAACGCGAGGACTTTCCACTCGACAAGGGGCTGTTGCCAAGCTTCGATGCACTTTTCTACGAGCCATTTTATCAACTGCTCC
>JAUWHU010000271.1 GCA_030605705.1 Thermoflexia bacterium
TCTGGCGCTGGCAGCGATCTATCTCTACACCCGGCGCTCCGAAAGGGCCACGATATTTAAGGCGTATCTCGTCTTTTCCCTCACCGATGGGTTGCTGACCGTGCTGCTCTACGCTCCCGGATTCTTTAACCCGCGCTAACAGGAGAAACCAGATTTTTTCCGGAAAACCTGGCTTCTTTTTAATACTCCCTCTCGCGGCCCAGAATCATAAGCGACAGGGCCAGGGTGTGACCGGCCTCCTCCAGGTTGGCGGCTGATATATTCGCCAGCGTATCTGTTGGCAGCCGAGAGTGTTCATCCCAACCCTCCCAGAACAGGCGCACGGTTGGCGCTTTCTGCCCCTCCTGGACCAGGGGGAGAACGTTTCCTCCCTCGTAGATGACGCTAATGTCTATCGTCTCGTCGGCCCGCACAGTGGTTACTCCCATGCGCCTGGCAGCCGTCTCGAATAGTTCCGCCAGACGCAAGCTGCCGCCGGCCGAAATCTCTAACCGGTCACCGGTCCCCCCACCGACGCCACGCAACTTTACAATGGCCTCCAACTTAAAACTGGTAAAACCGGGCTGGGCCTGCAAAAAGCGGGTCACGTCTGGGTCAGAAACACTTTCTCCTCCCTCCAGTCCCTCCCCACTATAAGCCACAAAGAGAAATGACCTGTATGGTTCGTAGTCCGTTTCCTGCATGACTCGGATGGCTTCCAGCATCACGGCGATGCCGCTGGCATTGTTATTTGCCGCCGGATAGACGACACCATCAGGGCCGAGGGGCGGACTGTCATACTGGGCCATGACGACGATCAACTCTGTATCCAGACAATCCACGCAGCGGTCATACCCCCATATTCCGGGTAAATAGCCAATCACATTTTGTACCGGCCACCTTTGTTCCGGGGTTCCTTCTACCTTTATACTTACTTTGGTCTGTAAGGGCATTTCAAACACTTGTTCACTGGCTAATTCAGCGGATTTCTCTCGCAATTCGGCTACAGTATACACCGAATCGGCCAGCAAACGGTCGGCCATTTCCTCCGAGATCCATAGCCAGGGGGGTGGGGTTTCCATTCCCTGCACCTCGCGGCTGCCGAGGGTCAACCGTCGCTGCAGCTGGTCAGGGTCGTCCGTCACCACGAGCATGCCCTCTTTGGCAACACGCCGAGACAAGACGTTGGCTTCGCGGTCGGAGAGCACCAGCAAAAGCTCGCCCGTAAAGTCAGCTCGAGCCAGGTCTGGATAAGTGGTGTGGTAGCCGGTGGATATGTTAGAGACCTCTCGTTCACCCAGGCAGATCAAGCGCACCGGGCCATTCGCCTCGCCATTGGTCATATACAGACCCGCGTAGGCCGCATAATCCTCACCATGAACCGGGGGCGGGCCGCCATCCTCAATAGCGAACGTTGGGGTAGCCTCCAGGCGCACAAAGCCGTGAGAGCGCTCTTGAAAATAAGTATTCTCCCGACCGCCAATTTGTAAACCGAGCGCTTCAAATTCATTGGCGATATATTGAGCCGCCAAATCCATGCCTGGGGCGCCCAACGCGCGGCCGTAGAGACCCGGATCGGCCAGGACTGCGGCATAGCTCAACGCTCGATTACCATCAAATTCCTGTGCCTGTTGCTTGTAATAAAACAAAGCCCCACTATTGGCGCCTAACCAGTTAAGGCCCACTACGGCCACCACCGTCAAGGTGACAGTATACCGGTTGACGATGCGGTTGACGATCAGGCTCCCTTCCTCCACCAGGCGACGGAAACCTTCACCAAAAAGGTTAAAACTCAAGATGGCTGTAAAAAAGGCCGCCATAGGATAAAGAGCTGTCCAGGGGTAGCTGCGCGCCTGGTATCGCAGGTTGCTTAACAATGCTCCCCACTCTGGCACGTCGGAGTAATGTACTTTTCCACCAGGGAGCAGCATGGCCGCACCGCCGCCAATGAAAATGCTGATGAAACCCAGCTCGCCCAGCAGCATGAGCACTGCCCCCATTTCCAGGGCAACAATGGAAATGAGCGCAGAAAACAGATTGGGCAGGATGTGGCGGACGATAATGCGGGGCGTACGCGCCCCTATGGCAACTGCGCTTTCGATGTAGGGTTGGGGCCGGATGACGATCACCTCACTCCGTACAAACTGCATGATCTCGCTCCAACCGACAAAGCACAAACCGATGATAAAAGGCGGCATCCCCCGCCGGATACCCAGCGCCAGGATGAGGATCATTGCCAGGAGGAGCGCCGGAAAGGCCGAGATGACCTCGGCCATGCCCAGGATAAAGCGGTCCAGGCGACTGCCATTCGTCCAGCCAGCGACGGTGCCCAGCACAACCCCAACCACCGTACGCGCAACGACCACCAACATCGCCAACATGAGCGTTTGTTGAGCGCCGGCCAGAATGAGGCTCATAATGCCTCGCCCCAGAACATCAGTTCCCCACGGGTACGTCTCGTTTGGCGCAAAGGGAGGGGTAGTGAACTTGCCATCAATTTGCATCAATCCCTGCATGCGGTAGGGGTTGGTAGGGGCCAGTTGCGGCCCGAAAAAGACGAGGACGATGAGGCCCAGGACCAGCAGGCTGCCAATAACCAAGGGAAAGTTTCTCAGAACAGCCTTCAAGATTGACTTTTTCCCAACTGACGATCCGCCTGCCGCCTCATCCTCCACCTGGCTGCGTACCCGAGCGGTGGTGTAGAAAGGCCCAGTCGCCTGGGAGCGGGCGCGACGCTGCTCAAACCAGCGCGTAATCGCGTTACCTGCCCTGAGCATAGTCGAAAGGCCGGTCAACAAGTCACCCAAACCGTTCAACGCCGATTTGATCCTCTCCATCGGCTTTTGCCGCTCACCTGAAGCAATGTGGGCGGGCGTCTCCCACAGTCTCGGGTCAATGAAACGATAGCTCAATTCCAGAATCAGGTTAACCAGAATGAACAGTATCCCCAGGCAGAGAGCCAAAGCAACCGTCAGATTGTCGTCCTGTTGCGCAATTCCCTTTAGCAGCATAAAGCCTACACCGGTCCAGCCAAAATAAAGCTCGACCACCGGCAGGCTGCTCAAGGAAAAGCGCAGCGACACACCAATTGTGGTTAAAACGGGGATGGCCGCATTGCGCATCACGTGGACGGCCACAATTCGGAACTGGCTCAGCCCTTTGCCACGCGCCGTGCGCACGTAATCCTGCTCGAGCACCTGGCGCACAGAAACAAAGGCGATGCGCGTGATCTGGGCGATGGGGCGAGCCGCCAGGACCAGTGCAGGCAAGATCAGGTGCTTGTCCCAGCCAAAGCCACCGACGGGCAGCAGCGACCGTCCCATCTGCCGCGTGTAAGTGGTGACCGCCCATTGCAGCAGAAAAGCGGCAAAAAAACTGGGGACAGAGATGCCAATGAGCGTGGAAAGAAGGATACCTAACGACCGCTGAGAACGGCCGCTGGCGGCCAGTATACCCAGGAGGTTACCCAGCAAGGCGGCAAAGAGCAACGAAATACCCAGCAAACCCAGGCTGCGGGGCAGCGTTTCGGCAATAACCTGGGCAACGGGGATGGAAATCCAGGTTTTACTCCCGGCTGTGGTCAGGCCCAGGTCGCCGTGCAAGAGACGAACAACGTAAGCCACAGTTCTAGAGAGAGCGCGGCTCGCGGCGGAACCGAATTCGGCGCCGCCCGCCATATCCAGTCCCAGGTAACTGAGGAATATAATAAACAGCAGCACCAGAATGCCAAACGCCAGACGTTCGATAACAAAGGCGAGAATGCCGCTGGCGGCTTTCCACAGCGACGCCGGTGATACGGCTGTCCTCGCGCATGGCGATTCACCAGGGGAGACACTGTTTCGAATTGTTTGAGAAAGCTTTGAATCTGTCATGGCAACTCCAGGTCAAAAAAAACGACCTGGCGAATGATCCGCCAAATCGTTTTTCCTACACATATAGAACAGGCGAGTTCAAGTCGTGCTAAGACCAATACGGTTTAGTTAAGACCTCCCAGGTCTCCGGTAAGATCTTCGTAGGCACAAGATATTATTGAACGAAAAACTGTCGCACAAAAGTCTCGTGAGACCTCAGAAGTCTGGACGTTGCTTATCTGAACCGTATTGGTGCTAAGACGTGCCTTTCAGGCGCGGGTCAAAGGCATCACGCAAACCATCTCCCAGAAAGTTAAAGGCTAGCGACGTAATCACCAACGCGATGGCTGGCGGCCACAACACGTGCGGGTGAG
>JAUWHU010000267.1 GCA_030605705.1 Thermoflexia bacterium
GGCACAACCTTCACGACAACCGATCCCGGCACGACAGCGAGCACAGCAGCTAATCCTATCGTGATCGAGTGGCGGTTGACCGATCCACTGCCCACGAAAGCCAATAATGGCTCGGCGACAGCCACGTTCCAGGCCCGTGCGCCGAGTGGCTACACCGGCCCCGCCTTCATCACAAACGAGGCCTGCATCGGTCTGGGTGATGCCGATCCTTTTGCTTGCGACACCGCCATCACCATGATCCAAGGCGCCAACTCCATCGGCGATTTCGTCTGGCGGGATGAGGACAACGACGGCGTCCAGGATGGCGGTGACGAGACCGGCATCAACGGCGTGACCGTCTCGCTGTACTGGGACCAAAACGGCGACGGCGTACTGGATGACAATGACTTACTCATCAGCACGCAGGTCACAGCCAGCGGCGGGGCCTACGCCTTCACCCAGCTCCCGAATGGCGACTACCTCGTCATCGTTGATCATCTCGACGGCGACATCCCCGCGGGCTATCGCTACACAACGGATCTGGTTTATGCCGCCACGTTGAGCAGCAGCAATGACCTCAACGCTGACTTTGGTTTCGGCCCTTCATTGCAATTGGAAAAAGCCTTCGTAGGCGATAGTGCTTATGAGGGCGATGAAGTCAATTATGTGCTGACGGTGAAGAATAGGCGTCCTGGCACAGGCGAATCAGTGCCTGGGGGTTGTAGCTACGAAGTCTGGGCCGGGTCTGGGCAGACGGCTGGCGCACCCAAGAACTTCACCGATGATTTCAATGCTTATGGCGCTTCGGGCCCCGATGGCGCATACACCTACGGTGATTTCTCTATCGGTTCAGGACGATGGATTGAAGGCACATCTTACGATGTCGGGAGCGACAGCGGCACCATCAGCAAGGTAGAAGTGCTGCTTCCTATCTACGTGGGAACTGGACTCAGCGATGATTACGCAATTGCCAAGTTCCTCACTGGAACCACAGAGGTCAGCAATACCGTTTTCAGTTCTGGAGACTTGAGTAACTACATCGGTTTGCAAAACACCGGATGGCTGACCTGGAATGTAACAACTGCCGGCCCCGGCGGTACCTGGGAGTGGGATGACTTTGCCTATCTGACCGTGCATTTCGCGCCAGAAAAAACAGGTGCGGCAGATTCAAGCGCACTATACCTTGACGCTTTCGGTTTCCGCATCACCACTAGCGGCTCTTGCCCGGCCACCGACTCTGACGACGTGATGGCAACCGTGCCGCTCACCGACACTTACGACACAACCTACCTCGAGTTCCTCTCAGCCAGTCCCGAAGAGACGAGTATCAACGAGACCACAGGCTTGATTTCGTGGTCCAACATCGGCCCGATCTACCCTGGGGAAAGCAGTGATGTGCGTCTTACTTTTCTGGCGAAAGACTTAGCGGCGGCGACCGATGTGGACAACAGTGCTGGCGTCACCGGCGCTAAGTTCCTCGATGGTAGCTTGACTAACAATGATTACGTCACTGCTACCGGACGTATCACGCCCACGGGTTCTATCACCGGCGTGGTCTGGAGCGATGTAAACACAATCGGTTGGCCCTACCAGTCTGGTACAGATTATCTTGTACCGAATGTGGAGGCGACACTCTATGTCTGTGAATGGAATGATGGCACCGGCAATGTTTATCCAGCAAAGAATACATCCAAAGTTTGTACTGAGCAAAGTAAACCGGGCGCTACCGGACAATGGGCAGCTGTTGAGACGCTAACTACTGATGAGAACGGTGATTATATCTTTGCCGGTTTGCCCAATGGTTATTACTACGTCGCACTGAACACCAGCACACTCCCCGCAGGCACGACTCAGACAGCCGACCCCAGTAACTCAGGCAATGGGTCAGGCACAACATGCCCCGCCGGCTCGTGTGACGACTCCTGGGGGACCTCAGGCGATCCTCTGGGTAGTTTGAACCCCATTGATAACGCAGAAGACATCACCGATGTCAGCTTCGGTTACACCATGCCCGCCGTCATCTACGGCACCATCTGGGAGGACAACAACGGGGACGGTACCCGAGACACTGGCGATGATGGCCTGGATAACGCTACGGCGGGTATCACCGTGACGTTATACGCCAGCGACGGCTCCGTCTATACAACGACACAAACCCACGAGAACGGCTACTACGAATTCTCCAATCTGCCTGCGGACACCTACACCATCACCGTTGGTACGAGCACTTTACCTGCTGGCGCGACCTGGAATCAGACAGCCGAAACTGGCCCCAGCGCGGATGGCACACTCGATGATGAGATGACCACAACCGTGACCACAGGCCAGGTCTCCGGTTCCCACAACTTCGGGTACCACCGCAGTGGCGCCACGGCCGTTGGCGATACGCTCTACACCGACTGGAATGGTGACGCGACCCAGGACACCGGCGAGGAGGGGATCCCTGACATCACCGTCTGGCTCTACGAAGACGCAGATGGAGATGGCACAATCGACGTAGGCGTAGACGGCCTGATCTCAACCACCGTCACCGCCGACGGCAGCGGACTCTATCCGGCCGGTTACTACACCTTCACGAATCTGGCGGGGGACAATTACATCGTCGTGGTTGATACCGACGACACCGATTTCCCCAGCGACGTAGCACAGACGCAGGATCCTGACGAGACCGGCGTCTGCGAGACCTGTAATCCCTACGGCAGCGCCGATACCACCGGCGGCTCCGTCAATGACATTGACTTCGGCTACCAACCCATCGGCTCCGGCTCCATCGGCGACTTCGTCTGGCAAGATGACGACGGCGACGGTGTACAGGACGCCGGTGAGAACGGCATCGCCAATATCACCGTCCGTCTCTACGAGGATCAAGACGGCAACGGCGTGTACAACGCCAGCGTTGATGCGCTGATTGCAACAACCACCACCGACACGGCCGGCGCGTACCTCTTTGAGAATCTGCCAACCGGCGACTATCTGGTAGACGTCGCCGAGGACGACTCCGATCTACCGTCCGGCTACGTCCTCAGCACCGATGACGACAGCGACCTCAACGGCTACGACAACGACATGCTCGCCGTGACCTTGAGCACCGGCGAAGACTACCTCAACGCCGACTTCGGCTTCACCACCGGCGGCATCATCGGCGACTACGTCTGGCAGGATGATGACGGCGACGGCACCCAGGATGAGAGCGAAGCGGGTATCAATAACGTCACCGTCAGCCTGTACCTTGATGTGAACGGCAACGGCGTCTACGATAGCGGCACCGACACACTCTACGGCAGTTCGATCACCACCGACGCCAGCGGCTACTATACCTTCACCAATCTGCCTGCCAACGATTACGTGGTCGTCGTAGACACATCCACCCTGCCCACGGGCTTCACGCAGACCAGCGATCCCGACCTGACCGCACCCTGTGTGGGTGGGACGTGTGACTCTGAATCTGGCCTCACCCTCGACGCCGGACAGATTGACCGGAGCCGCGACTTTGGCTACCAACCGCCGGGCGTGCTGGGGGATCTCCTCTGGATAGACGCCAACGGCAATAATGTGTATGATGACGGCGAACCGGGCGTACCTTACGTCACCGTGGGCCTCTACCAGAGCGATTGCACTACACCTATTTCCACGACTGAAACAAACTCCGATGGCTACTACGGCTTCGGCAATCTCTCCGACGCCACCTACTGCGTGGTAGTGGATACCAGCGACCCCGAATACACAGCACTGGGCATCGCGCCCACCTACGATCTGGACGGCGGCAACGATAATCAAGCCCTCGCGTCGCTGGCTGGTGGTGCGCACAACTACGCTGTCGACCTCGGCGACCAGCTCACCGGCACAGGGGCCATCACCGGACACGTCTTCTTCGATGCCAGTGGCACCACCGAGAATAACGATACCTACGCCGATGGTACTGACACCCCCTACGAAAACATCAACGTCTATCTATGGAACAACGACCATCAGCTCGTTGGTATCACGACAACGAACGCCAGCGGCGTCTATACCTTCACCAACTTGCCTGCGGGCAATTTCACCGTCTCCGTTGATCCCAACTCGCCGCAGCTCAACGGGTTGGATCTGACCGCTTCACCGAACCCAGGGTACAACTACAACACCGTCACTGTGACTGCCGGAAATACAGTCACCGACCAGGACTTCGGCTTCTACGCGGCATTGGACTTTGGCGACCTGCGCGACAGTTACACCACCCTGCTTTCGAGCGAAGGCCCCAGTCACAGCCAGGGTACTCTCGCTCTGGGGAGCCTCTTCGATACCGAAGGAGACGGCCAGCCTGAAACCTACGCAGGAGCCACCGGCGGCGGTGACGATGGTGATGGTGCCAATGACGACGACGGCGTTTCGCGCAGCATGGAAGGGCCGAAGTGGGTCAGTGGAACCACGGTACCGCTGACGATTACCGTTGCGGGGGGATCAGGTCGCGTTGTGGGCTGGTTTGACTGGGATGATGACGGCGACTTCGACGAAATGGTGGACTTCGGCGCCTTGAGTGCTGGTACACATTCGGTCAACCTTGATTTACCCGCTGCCGGCACTTATAACACCGGCACGGAGATCAACGTCCGCTTCCGCCTTTTCGATCCGGACGCCCTCCCTGGCGGAAGCCTGGACTACGGCGACTACCTCGGCGCGGCGACGGATGGTGAAGTCGAGGACTACTGGTGGGAATTTGGCCCCAACGCCGTCACATTGACCTCATTCACGGCCGGCGCGTCACGCGGTAGTCTAACGTCGCTGATCGCGTTCGTGACTTTGGTAATGATCGGCATCGTCGTCCTCAGCGTGACCGTTTCACGGAGGTGCTACAAACACTAACCGGCGCTGATCAAGCTATCCGGCGCAGCGCAGCGGGTGAGGGGTATTCCCCTCACCCGCTGCGCTATGCCGGGTAGCCCGACCAGCGCCGGTCAGTGCTTGTAGCGCCTCCGTGAAACGGTCACGCTGAGGACGATGATGCCGCTCATTACCAAAGCCACGAACGCGATCAGCAACGTTAGACTACCGCGTGACGCGCTGGCCGTGAATGAGGTCAAGGTGACGGCGTTGGAGCCAAATTCCCACCAGTAGTCCTCGACCTCACCGTCCGTCGCCGCGCCGAGGTAGTCGCCG
>JAUWHU010000045.1 GCA_030605705.1 Thermoflexia bacterium
GGGCGACGCTCTCCTTACTCAAACCCATCACGTGCTCGATGATGAGCTCGTGAAGGACGGCCACGTCCAATGCGCGCCAGCTGGGAGCGCGGTCGGGTACCAGTTTCGCCATGGCGTCCAGCGACTTGAGGGTGAGCAGCGCGTAGTCGCCATCGTAGAAGCCGTAGCGCGGGTGCTCCGGGACGGCTGCAGCCAGGCCGGCTTCCAGCGCGGCGCGATCCGCCACCGGCCGCGCGTCGAAGTACGGTTCCAGCGACTTGAGCAGCGCGGGGCCATCCAGCTTGTCGTAGGAGTGGATCAGGCGGTGGGTGGGCAAGATCACCAGGCCGGGATCGCTCATGCTGACGAAGGTCGCTAAGGTGTAGTTGAAAGCCGCCGTGGCAAGCGCGTCGGGTTGCTGCGCGCGCATCTCGTCGCGGTAAGCCAGCGCCGTCTCGTAACGGTGGTGCCCATCGGCGATGATGAGGTTTCGCTTAGGCGCCATCTCCGCCACGACTGCCGTGACTACTTCGGGATCATCCACCACCCAGAATGCCTGCTCGACGACAGGTTCGATCACCTGCTCGTGGAGAATGGCGGGCGTATGGGAATCCAAGAAAGGCTGCAGCAGGGCGTTGAGGCGGTTCTCGGCGTCGGGGTAGAGGATGAAGATGTGCCCCCAGGCCGTCTCGGTGACGCGGGTCAGGTTCAGGCGATCCACCTTGGGGCCGCTGAGGGTGCGCTCGTGAGGCAGGATCACGCCCTCATCGAAACGGGTCAGCTCGATGGCGGCAGTGATACCCCGCCGGCTGTGCTGCACACCGTCGGGCGTGGTGAACCGCTGCTCCAGAACGTAGAGGACGGGCTGCGCGTCACGCATCATGATCCCTTCGGCCAGCCAGTTGAGCATGTAACCACGGGCGCGCGTGTAGACGTTGTTCTCCGGGGCATCGGGGTCGCGCAGCCCCTGGATGATGCGTGTGACGCTGTACGGCGAGAGCTCGTAATAACGGGGCTGCTCGGCCTCGTGGATGCGATCGTAGGGCATGGTGATGACGGTAGCCAGATCACACACTCTCTGGGGATTGTACCGTAAGCCACGGAAAGGTTGAATGTTTGCCATAGTTCCTCCATAACGCGGCAAAGCCGCGAGTTCAGAATCGAGAATCAAGAATCGGCGAGTTAGCGACAAAGCAAAGTTCTTTCGCCTCGTCGCTTTCTCGCTTTCTCGCTTTTTCGCTACGCCAGGTATTCTTGCACCAGTTTGACGATCTCGTCGCCGATGCGCGCCTGGGCCTCTTTGGTGGAAGCGCCAATGTGCGGCGTCGCCACGACCTGGGGCAGTTCCACTAATTTACGCAACAGCTCGCCCTGAGGCGGCTCCTCGCTGTAGACGTCTAACGCGGCAGCGGCGACTTTGCCGGATAGCAGCGCCGCGTAGAGCGCGGCCTCGTCCATCACGCCGCCACGGGCCGCATCCACGATGCGCACGCCGTTCTTCATCAAGGCGAACTGCGCGGTGTTGAGGAGGTGATGGGTCGTCTCCGTGTGCGGCAGGTGCAGGCTGATGTAATCAGCTTGCGCCAGAAGCTCCTCCAGGGGAACCAGATCCTCGTGTTTGATGTAAGGGTCATAGGCGACCACCTGCATTCCCAGCGCCTTGCCCTTCGCGCCGAGCAAGCGCCCGATGCGGCCGTAGCCGATGACGCCTAACGTCTTGCCGGAGAGCTCGGTACCCTTGAGCTTCTTCTTGTCCCACCCACCGGCTTTCATCGAGGCATCCGCTCTAGCGATGTGGCGGGCGAGCGCGAACATCATGCCCAGCGCAAGTTCGGCGACAGCGTTGGAGCTCGCCGCCGGGGTGTTGCACACCTGGATACCCTTGCTCTCGGCATACGCCACGTCAATGTTATCTAGCCCCACGCCGCCACGAATGATGATTCGTGTATGAGTCGCCTTGTCAATCAGAGGTTCCCGCACTTTGGTGCGGCCACGCACCACCATCCCCTCGTACTCGCCGATGACCTCGGCCAGTTCCTCCAGGGTGATGGAATCCTGCACGTCAATCTCCACCCCCGTCGCGCGCAGCGCCTCAATCGCAGAAGCAGCGATGGGGTCACAAATGAGTAATTTAGCCATAGTGCTCTCCTTCAGCTTTCAACTTTCAACCTGCAACTTTCAACTCGCAACTTTCAACTTGTAACTTGTAACTTGTAACTTGCAACTTGTAACTTGCAACTTGTAACTTGCAACTCTTAATTACAACCCCAGGATATCGTCAATTTCACCCAGTAACCAGGTGATATCGGCCACGGTGAGATCGCCCATGTGCGCGATACGGAAAGTCTTCTCCTTGAGCTGTTTGCCATAGCCATTGGAGAGCATCGCGCCGCGCTCGCCCAGTGCCTTGTTCAGGTCGGCGACGCTGATGCCGCGCGTGTTCTTGATCGTGGTGACGGTGTTGGAGAGGAAGCGCTCGTCGGGGAAAAGCGCCCAGTATTGGCGCGCCCAGGTCCGGACGGTCTCCGCCATCTCCAGGTGACGCGCCCAGCGGTTCTCCAATCCCTCGGCGAGGATGTCGTCCAGCTGCCGGTTGAGCGCGTTGATCAGGCTGATGGCCGGCGTCGCGGGCGTCTGGTCCTTCTGGTAATACTTGAGCATGTTGAGGAAATCGAAGTAGTAGCCGCGATTGGGGACCTGCGCCGCGCGCTCCAACATCCGCTCGCTGACAGGGGCTACGGCCAATCCCGGCGGGAGCGCGAAGCACTTCTGCGTGCTGGCAAACGCCACGTCCAAACCCCAGGCGTCAAACTCGATCTTAGCGCCGGCCATGCCGGAGACGGCATCCACCAGGATCACCGCATCTGGATACTTCCTGTTGACCAGCGCGGCGATCTCTTGGAGTGGGTTCATCACGCCGGTGGAGGTCTCGTTGAAGGTGATGGTCACAGCGTCATAATCGCCCTGGCTCAGAGCCTCATCCACCAGCGCAGGAGTGATACCCTGTCCCCATTCCACGTCCACGCGGTCGGCAGGCACGCCGTTCGCCACCGCGATATTGTACCAGCGGTCGGAAAATGCCCCGCAGGCTGTGACCAGCGCGCGCTTGCCGGGACGCACCGCCTGGCGGATAGAGCCCTCCATCAAGCCGGTGCCAGAGCTGGCAAAGAGAAAGACGGGTTGCCCGGTGTAGAGCAACTTTTGCAGCTTGGGACGGATCTCGCCCTGCAAGTCGGAGTAGTCCTTGCTGCGATGGCCGATCATCGGCGCGGTCTGCGCCTGTAGAATTTCCTCTCGCACGTGCGTCGGCCCTGGAATGAACAACTTTTTGTACATCAGAAGAAACCTCCTATGAGATTATTGACTCTCCTGAAAAAAGGTCATATCACCACAGAGACACAGAGGACACGGAGAAGACGGAGAAGACGGAGAAAATTTGCTGTTTGGTTTAAGAAAATTACACTTTACACATCAAAAGGTTAATTTTTTCAAGGTCAAGTTTAAAATCTCTGTGCTCTCTGTGCCTCTGTGGTGAATTTCCTGGTTTTTTCAGTAGACTCATTATTAAAATTGGTTCGATACAAATGGCAAATGGGGGATGGCGCATAGTGAATGGTGAACAGTAACCTGCTGCGCTCTCCCACAAACATAGTATATCGAAGATGTCAGACATTTACGTAGTGTTGATAATACTATAATTCCCGTGACCATCCGCCTATCTCACGAGAGGAAAGAGGTTATTCACCACCGGCGCGAATAAGCACAAACGTCAAACGTCAGGCGTCACGGGGCACATGACGTTTGACGTTTGACTTTCGACACTTCAGTCTTCATCCCGACAAATCCGGTAGTAGTGAGAGGGCTTACAAGCCCGGCACCCCATCAATCGTGCCGGTGAGGAAAAGGCGAACCCCGTTCATGCTGCCGACGATGAGCGCGGCAAAGATGCCGCCCCACACGAACGGGAGCGCCAGCTGCCGCCAGGAGGTGTAGTGCTGGTCACGGGCCAGCGCCATCACCCAGACCATTGAGCCGAGCAGGACAAACATCGCCACCACGCCGGCCGCGGAGTACAAAGTCAGCGGGTAGAGCAACCAGGATGGCTGCCAGAGGATCAATCCCACCTGGGCCAGCTCCGCCGCTAACAAGGCGGCTAAGTCACGCCACCCCCGGAGGTTCGGTTCGGGCACGCCATCCCGCCAGAAGGTCTGGTTGAAGGCGGCGACCAGCACGACGCTCATGCTCATCCCCATGAAGGTGCCGGTAAGGAGGCGACCCCACGGTTGAGGGGCATATCCCAGCCCGCCTACCGCGCGACCGCTCTGCAGAGTCAGCCAGGAGTTGAAGCCGTCGAGTCCCCAGAGGGCAGCCAGCCCGGCCAGGGCCGCCAGGATCGGCCAGGCGGGGAAACGCTGCGCCCGGCGGCGACGCAGAACTAACCATTGGAACAATAGCCCCGTCAGCGCGCCGGTGAAGGTGCCGGTACAACGCTGGCAAAGGGGAAGCTGCCGTCCGGCCACGAAGAAGCTATGGCCCGGCAGACGATGGCAGACCGCCGCGCCGATGTAGTCCAGCTTGCGCAGCAAAGGAGCCGGCGTCAGCAGGGCGAAGGCCAGGAGGGCCGCGACGACCAGTCCCACGCCAGCCCAGGTCCAGAAGCGAGGCACGGGTTTATCCATCTCTACCAGCTCCGCAGCGGACGCGAGAGGTGTTCCTGTTTGTTGAGGTAACGCACCACCCAGAACTCCCCCGTCCAGCGTAGCGCGTGCAATGCCGTGTTGGCCGTCCAGACACGCTGGGTTGTCGAACCTAAAAGCACGCGCAGGGTCGTGCCGATGGCTCCGCCATGGGCCACAACTAATATCGTCTCATCCTGTTCCCCATCCCCTATGACTCGCTGCAAGGCCGTGGAGATACGTTCCCGGAAGGCCAGGTATTGGGGATGGGGGGGCGCAGACGAGAGGGGATTTCGTAATGAAACGGGCAGGGGCGACACACCCGCCTCATGGCTCGTAAACTCCCGGAGACCCGGCTCAACGCTAACCGGCAGATTGAGGTAAGAGACCGCAATCGTGGCCGTTTCGTAGGCCCGCTGCAGATTGCTGGCTACAACCCGGTCAACGTGCTCGTAGTGTTGGAGGAAATCTCCCAGGCGGTGCGCCTGCAACCTACCCAGCGGGCTGAGCGGGGCATCGGCGCCGGCGCTATCGCCGTCAGTTTGCCAACGTGATTGTCCGTGACGTGTGAGTAATAGTTTCATGAGGAAAGATTATAATAGCCAGGCGACAAATTCGCAAGTACACACGCAAGAGAGGTACGCTTCAGAGCGTTTCAGCGTCCCAGCGTCATAGCGGCTCAGCGTTTCAGCGTCATAGCGTCTCCGCGTCATAGCGACTCAGCGACTTCACGGTCATCCTTACGTGAGTATCGTAGTAGCGACTGCAGTCGCCGGGCAAACTTGTCATTCCGAGCCAGCGGAGCACTAGCGACGCGCCAGCGAGGAATCTACTATTTGCGCAGCTCATAACGTGAACTTAGTGGTAGATTCCTCGCTGCCCGGCAGTCGCTCCGCGACTTCTGGTTGCTCGGAATGACACTAGCTGTGGCCGGTCCTTTCGCGGACTCAGGGCAGGCTTCTCGACCGCAGCCCAGACGGGCACGGTCGGAGACCGGCCACAGCTAGTGTCACCCACGAGAAGCTAAGAGGCCATATCAAAACGGCAGCCACCCTGGGGTCGCTGCCGTTAGGAGCAGTTGCGTGTTAAACTACCGGCGTTATAATGCCGAAGGTGGGAGTCGAACCCACATGGGAGTTACCCGAGCGAGTTTGAGTCGCTTGCGTCTGCCAATTCCGCCACTTCGGCGCACCAACAGTATAATCTGATTTGTGAATCCGTCAAGAAAGAGCAGATACGCTTTTGGCGATTGCCGCGCGGGACAGCCGGCGCAACCTGATGAGGTAAACATGACGTTAGCCACAGATAGTCCCTGGGATGAGCGCAGCCGGGTAGAGGCTGCCCAACAGGGCGATCTAACCGCCTTCAATGAGCTCATCCTATACTACCAGAACCGGGCCTACAACCTGGCCTACCAGCTGCTGCGCGACCCGGCCTCGGCCGATGATGCCACCCAGGAGGCATTCATCTCCGCATACCGCGCGCTGGGACAATTCCGGGGCGGCTCGTTCCGTGCCTGGTTGTTGCGAATTGTGGTGAACGCTTGCTACGATGAACTGCGTCGCCGCAAACGCCGTCCGACCATCTCCTGGGATGACTTTCAGGATTTGGATGAGGAAGCCAACCCGCACCTGGCGGACGGAGGCGAATTGCCGGAGGAGAAGTTGCAGCGCGCCGAGTTGCAAAAGATGCTGGAAAACGTGCTGGACTGCCTGCCGGAGGATCAGCGTATGGTCATATTCCTGGTGGACCGGATGGGCCTTTCCTACAACGAGGCAGCTGAGACGCTGCGCATCCGCTTAGGGACAGTGAAATCACGCCTGGCGCGGGCGCGGGCTAAAATGCGAGACCTGCTGCAAGAGCAGGAACTTTTACCGGACCGTTATCGTCTAAAAAATAGCGTTTAGGTATGGAGGTAGGTTGATGGTCCGTGAGTCCTGGAATGATACCGAGCTCTCCGCTTATCTGGACGGGCAATTAGCTCCCCGGCAGAAGGCGAAGTTAGCAGCTGATTTAACGCGCGACGCGGCATTGCAGCGTCGGCTTGACGAGCTGCGCCGGACCGTCGCTTTGCTGCAAACGTTCCCCCTGCGTGAGGCCCCTCGCAATTACCTCCTCACACCGGCGATGGTCCGCGATCCGCAACGACAGATTCGTCGCCGGCCCACTCTGTTGTGGCTGCGCATGGCTACCGCCTTGAGCGCAGCGGCCTTCGTGGTCGTCGTGGGGCTGCAACTCGCGGGCGGGGGGATGATGGACATGCTGCCGGCTGCCCAGAAAGCAATGGAGATGCAGGAGGTCGCGATGGAGCAGCCGACGGAGGCTCCAGCAGTAATGGAAGCGGAGGGCTTGGGGCTGGAAGAAGAAACCGCGTTTGAGAGTCTGGCCGTCCCGAGCGCGGCCTCCACCGAAACGCCGGCGGCGACAGCAGAGGCGGTCTTCGGGTCGGAAGAAGAAGCTGAGCCTGAGAGCGCCCCGGCCCCGGCCGGGGAGATCGCGGAAGAGACGAGCACCCCCGTGGCGGATAGAGCGGTGAGTGAGGGCGTCCAGCTCACCGCGACGGCAGAGATGACATTAGAGGACCTTCTGCCCCTGCCGGTGATCACGGAAAGCGTTGGTCTCTGCGCGGCAGAAGAGGGAGACGAGGAT
>JAUWHU010000250.1 GCA_030605705.1 Thermoflexia bacterium
ATGGGGTGTATGAGGCGCCCTTCCAACTACCCTCCCATATCCAGGCGGATTGGGTGGTGCTGGAAGCCGACGGGCTGGATGCGGAACGAGGTCTCACGCACGACGACGTTCATTACGCAAGTATGGCCCGCGCCCTCTTTGACCTGAATGCTCAATTTATGATCCCGCTGCGTCCGGAGCGTGTGGGACACGCGGGGGCCGTTTTCGTCGCCCCGGCGGAGAAAGTGGACGTTCTCGTCACAGGGAGAGAAGCTCCCAACGCGCCTCTCTGGGACCTCAGCGAGACGGGGATGCGGGTGGTCTTGACTTAAGCGCATATTCAAATTCTAACAAAAAGGAGATTTTCTAATGTCAAGTGTAACTTACGAGCATGTCACCAAGAAGTTTGGCGACGTCGTAGCTGTCAGCGATCTGGACATCAAGATTGAGGACAAGGAGTTCCTGGTCTTCGTCGGCCCCTCCGGCTGTGGCAAGAGCACCAGCCTGCGGATGTTAGCCGGCCTTGAGGAGATCACCGAGGGCAACATCTACATCGGCGACCGCTTGGTGAACGATGTTCCCCCCAAAGACCGCGACATCGCCATGGTCTTCCAATCCTATGCCCTCTACCCTCACATGACTGTCTACGACAACATGGCCTTCGGCCTCAAGTTGCGCAAGACACCCAAGGCCGAGATTGACCGGCGCGTGAAAGAAGCCGCGGACATCCTGGACATTGAGGTCTTGCTCGACCGCAAGCCCAAACAGCTCTCCGGCGGTCAGCGCCAGCGAGTCGCCGTCGGGCGCGCCATCGTCCGTGAGCCGAACGTCTTCCTGATGGACGAGCCGCTCTCCAACCTCGACGCCAAGCTGCGCGTGCAGTCTCGCGCGGAGATATCCAAGCTGCATCACCGCCTCGGCACCACCTTCATTTACGTGACCCACGACCAGGTGGAAGCCATGACCATGGGTACCCGCATCGCCGTGCTGAAGGACGGCCTCCTCCAACAGGTAGACTCGCCGCAGAATCTCTACGACATCCCGGTCAACGCCTTCGTCGCCGGCTTCATCGGCAGCCCCTCAATGAACTTCTTCGGCGCCACCCTCATCCAGGACAACGGTAAGATATTCGCGGACTGCAAGGATTTCCGTGTCCTGGTGCCCGAAGACCGCTACAGCGTTTACAAATCCTACCTGGGCCAGCAAGTCACCATGGGAGTCCGGCCAGAGCACGTCCACGACCCCGACTACTCACCGCCGGGGATCGTGCCCGCACTGGTCGAAGCCCAGGTGGAAGTTACCGAACTGATGGGTAATGAGGTCGTCGCTTATCTCTCCACCCCGAACCATCAATTCCTGGGCCGTCTGGACCCGCGCACTCACGCTCACGTCGGCAAGAGTGTGACCGCGGCTTTTGACATGAGCCGTATGCACGCCTTTGATCAAGACACCGGATTGGCAATCCGCTAGCAAGTCATCCAAGTAAAGTAACAAGCAGCCAGACCTCCGAGGTTTCTCACGAAACCTCGGAGGTTTTATGGTATAGCTCCGGCTCAAGGAGCCACCATCTTTACAGTCGCTGCGCCATCATCGTATTGCCACGCGACCACGTAAGCCAGGGCGGGCAACCCAGAGACCTTCAGCAGCCGGCCGTTCTCCATATACTGCACTCGCAGCGTCACGGCACTCTCGGCCACCGCCGGCCAGCCAATCGTGTCGTACAGCTGATTTTCACACCACAACTTGCCAAAGCCCCGGATCGGCAAGACATACCCGCCCGGCGCCGTCATCCCGGCACAGTCAGGGTGGATTTCCGGCTGCGGTTCCACCCAACTATCATAGGAGGCCGTCACCGTGGCCCGGTAAGCGTCGGTGTCCTGCCCGCGAAAGGTGTAAATTTCCCCCTGTTTGTAAGGTACATTCCAGATCATCAGACTGCGATAATGCGTGTGGGGGTTGATGTTATCCACGTTGGCCCAGTACTCCTGGAAAGCCCCGGAGGCCTGGTAGGCATTGCCCAGCGGGCATCCCAGGTCCAGGCCCAACGCATCAACTTGAGCCATGATTGGTTCCAGCTCGGCATCCACGGCCACGGCGCAGGTTCCCGTGACTTCCTCGGTCGGTGCGACCGTGAGCGTGGGCACTGGCGTCGGCGGCTCCGGCACGACGATTTTGACGAAGAAGGTTGAGCCGAAAGGCGTGCCATCGGGCAACTGCAAACGCCAGCTGCTACGATAACTGCCGGGAACCACCGGCGCGGTGAAATCCACGCTGACATCTACCACGGCCCCGGCCGCAGCTGCCGGCGCGACGACACTGGGAGGTCCCCCCAACGGTTCGCCGGAGACGAAGACCATCTGCGTCCCGGTTTCCCAGTTACAGGTCCCTGCATTGCGAATCCGCCACGTCTTGCGGAACGCCTCCCCCGGCTCCAGCGCCGTGTTGTCGGGGATCGTTACATCTTCCACGAAGCGCGCATCTAACGAGCAGCCGGCCTCAGTCATCACCGTGGGCGCGGGCGTCTCGGCAACGGATTCCTCGGTTGCTGGCGGCTCCGTGGTCGCCGGCAAGCCCTCGGTGGTGGCCGTCCCCGGCGGCGCATCCTCCGCCACCCCCGTGGGTGTTTCCTCACCCGGTAACAAGGAACAGGCCAGGACCAACAACATCAAGACCAATACCCAAAATATCACATGTTTCTTCACCATCGTCCTCCTCCTTTGCTTGTTAGAGTTGTATCCCTCGAAAGGTAGTAACGACTTTAGTCGTTCAAATAAAGCCAGAGCGACTGAAGTCGCCACTACGACTTCCATAATCTTACGATCTTTGAATTGTAACCCTCGCAGGGTAGTAACAACTCTAGGCATTGGGGCAAAAGCCGCACTTACACTGCTCCCAGCCCCCGTCTCGGGGGCGTCTCCTGGGCAAGTTCCCCGTCAACCCGCCCCCGGGGACGGGGGCTTAGAGCGTTTGGGAGCAAACGTGTCACTTCTGCCGCAGTGCGATTTTAGTCGTTCAAGACCACACCTTACAATCAGTATAAAACAAAGGAAAGAAATTGTCCAATAATGTAATTACAACATCTGCCTGAAGACACTCGCACCCTGCCATTGACAGAGCTTTATCAAGCTTTATACTCGATATGTTGTTACCAACTTACCCAGGAGAAATAAACATGAAATCGAAGCCTTTGACACTTTTGTTCATTCTCACAATACTGGCCGTCCTGCTCCCGGCTACAAGTACCTCGGCCAACGCCTCATACAAATCTCTTTCCGTTACAAGCAGCTCCCTTCCCCCTATCCCCAAGGTTGAATTGCTGAGCCAATTCGGCGGCGTGGTCAACACCATCGCCGTTCAGGGCGACTACGCCTACGCCGGCATCGCCAAGCGACTGGTAGTCTTTGACATCTCCAACCCGGCCCATCCCACGCTAGCCGGCCAAACCGAACCGGGGCAGCAGACTATAAGAGACATCGCCATCAAG
>JAUWHU010000591.1 GCA_030605705.1 Thermoflexia bacterium
ACCGTTACTTTCACGGCGCCGGCCGGTTTTGCGGATTCGCAGGCCACCATCGTTGCCGCCTATCTGACCGCTGAAGGACAAGTCACGATTGATCTTACTGGCGTCGGAGGCCCTAATCCTCTCTATGTCGGGGGCACGCTCAACCCCGTGATCGTGGCGCCGGGAGATACGGTCACCTTCACGCTGGATGTGATCAACGTCGGTGTTCAGCCGGTCACGTTGACCACCAGCAGCGTCTTCACCTTCACCGACGGCACGTATACCTTTTCAGCTGCTTTGGTTGCCGGGACAGCCATTCCCACCGACACGACGCGCACGCTGACCTTTACGCAGGCACTCGTTGATGGCAATTTTGCGCCAGGCGCCTACTTCCCCAGCCTCGGGCTGACGGGGTGGATCACCTCATCCGCGGTGACACAAGATTTCCCCCGCCCCGTCTCCGACCAGATCGTGGTTGCCGTGGCATTGCAGTTCAGCAGCGCTACGTACAGCGTGAACGAGGACGCGGGTTCCGCGACCATCACCGTCACGCTCGGTGCCGCTTCAGGCGTGACGGTCACGGTGGACTACGCCGCCAGTGACGGCACGGCTGTCGCCGGCAGCGACTACACCACGGCCACCGGCACGCTGACCTTCAGCCCCGGCGTCACCACCCAGACTTTCACGGTTCCAATCACTGACGATACAGAGATCGAGGAAGACGAGACGGTCAACCTAACGTTGAGCAATCCCGCCAACACCCTACTTGGCTCGCCCAGCTCGGCTGTGCTGACCATCATTGACGACGATGTGCCTGTGGTGGGGATTGACAAAGCTGTCTCGCCGTCAACCGTGCAGGTGGCAGGGCAACTGGTGACGCACACTTACACCATCACCATCACCAACAACGGTTTGAGCACGATCAAAGTTCAGCAAATCACCGACACACTGCCGTCGGGATTCACCTATATCACGACCACCGCCGCCAGCGAGTTCCCCGATTCGGTTATCACCAGCACTCAGTCAATTACCTGGTCTTACAGCGCCCCCCTCCCTTCGATATCCAGTGGAGACACTTTTACCTTGACCTTTATTGCCACTTCCAACACCGGCGGCGGCGAGTTTTGCAACAGCGCAGGTGTAACCATCTGGAAGGATACTGTCTTTGCCGAGGCTGATCTGGCCTGCGTCACCGTCGCCTGGCCGGTGTACGAGATCACTGCCCAGGCCGGCTTGCAGACTATCCGGGTGCGCGTGCGGATGGTGAACGGGCAGCCGGTTATCATTTCCTGGGAGTTCCTACCGTGAGCAAACGAACCATCACCATCGTTGGCGCGGCAGCGGGAGCATTGATGATCGTCTTGCTCTACGCTTTCATCTTGCGCGCCATCCTGCTCGAACAAAAGCAGCAGACTCTGCTTGAGGAGCAAATCGCATCGCTGGAGGCGCTGGCCGGACAGCAGGTGTTGCCCACCCGCCAGGCCGAACTGGCGACCGCTCAGGCGGAACTGCTGGCGGCGCAGTTCGCTTTCCCTAGAGAGGTGGATACTACCGAGGTGCTGGCCCATGTCGTTGCCACCGCTGACGACAACCGTGTTGACCTGCGCAAGGTGCAGGCTCGCGATCCGGTCACAGTCACCCTCGGCGAGGGTACTTACCGCATGTTCGCTTATGACGTGGAGGTGGAGGGTGAACTGAACACCATCTCCACTTTCCTCACCGCCCTGGAGTCCGGTCCCATCGGCACGCTGACACTGGACCAGATTCGCCTGGCGGCCCAGCCGGAGTCGGAGACGGTGTACCGGGTCTCGCTGGTGGTCCAGGTCTACGTCCGTTAATGATGTGAAGGGAAGAATTCAATGTTTGACCGTGAGCGATTGACGCTGAGTCTGGAGGCGACCGAGCTGCGCCTGCTGGTCATGCACCGGCAGCGCGTCTTGCACTGGGACCGGCTGCCGCTGCCGGCCGGCGTCGCGCGCAATGGTCAGGTCGTCCAGCCGGATGCCTTCGGGCAGGCGGTCGCCGAGCTGCTTGAGCGGGTCAAGGGGCCACGCCGGAATGTCGTCGTCAGCCTGAACGGCCAGCGGTCGCTCGTGCGCATTCTCAGCCTGCCTACCATTCCTCCCAAATTGCTGGACGAGGCGGTGCGACGAGAGGCCCGCCGCGAGTTGCCGCTCCCGCTGGAAGAACTGTACCTCTCATGGCGCGTGATTGGCGACCATAGTGCGTCGCGCCTTCAGGTTTTCATCCTCGGCGTCCCGCGCGAGTCGCTGGATAACTGCGTCGCCGGGCTGCGCAGCGCGGGCGTGCGCCTGCAAGCGATGGACCTTAAGCCGCTGGCGCTGATACGGGCGGTCAACCTCCCCGATGTGCTGCTCGCCGACCTGGAGGCGGAGACGGAGACCATTATCCTGGTGCGCGGGTTCGTCCCCTACATCGTCCGCTCCGTTGCCCTGCCCCGTGTAGTAGATACTACACAGGGCCTGCCCGGAGAAGCTCGCCCGCCGGCCGAACGGGCCGAGCACCTGGCCGTCGAGATCCAACGCACGCTTGACTTCTACGGCTCAACCCTGGCTGCGAAGCATCCCTCCTGGTCGCCCGTGGTGTGCCTGACCGGCGCGTTAGGAGGCGCGGAAGAGGTACGGGCGCGGATCGGGGCGCATTGGCCGCTGATCGAAGCGGTCCCCCCTTTCCCATTGCCCGAGGAGCTGCCCCTCTTGCCGTACCTGGTGAACATTGGCCTGGCTTTGAAAGGCCTGCCCTGAAAAAAGGAGACGATGATCCAAGCCCGTCCGCTCGATCTTAATATTTTACCGGAACAATACCGGCCTCGCCGTATCACGGCCCCGATGGTGATCGCTATCGTGGCGGCGGCGGCATTGCTGTTAGGTTTGATTCCTGCCTACGTCTCGCTTACGGCGGCT
>JAUWHU010000084.1 GCA_030605705.1 Thermoflexia bacterium
GTCACCACTCAGGCGTGGCAGACCTTTGAGGTCTGCGGTGGGCTAACCTGAGCAGTGACGCAAGGAGAATGAGCGGGGTATCTGTTTCGAGGTGTTTTCAGGATAGGGTGATTTGGTAGCGCAGATGTACTTTTGCCATGAACGGGCACAAGGCGCTATGCTACAATACGACCAGCGTGTTGCCTTCCATGCGCCAGACGTAGGGGGATCCACGGAGGGCTCCCCCTACGCAAGGAATAGGGCGCCCACAAGGGGATGCCCCTACGAGTTTCGCAGCACCAGCGGCAGGAAGACTTTGTACCTCCCCATACCGCACCAGAAGCCGGCGCAGAGTTCGTAGGGCGCGTTGTTCGTTACCCCAGCCACTGCTTGGCCGACAGTGGCGTCCAGGACGTAACTACCCGCTTCTGAATGTCCCCCTCCGCCGCCGATGACCCAGCGATCTATGGTCAGGGTCCCGGCGGCCAGGGCGGTGCCGGTCAGCAGCAGGAGGGTGATTGCAATCGGAGGTAGTCCGATTTTGGTGAAAGTTGTCCAGAGTTGTCTCATCGTTTGCCTCCTAGTGGAGTGTTACCATTACTTTGATAGTGCCAGTGCCCGCATCCAGCGCCTCTAATGCTTTGCCGATGATCGTGCCCGGTTTAGGGTCAGCGGCTCGCATTGCATAGCCTGGGTTGGGGGAAGCTATCAGCAGATCGCCGGGCTGGATGGCCCCGTAGGAGGCATCCACCTTGATTGCTTTGAAAGCACCCAGCGTGACAACGCTCACGTACTCATCTTGTTCGATGGCTGTCCCTGAGGCCAGACGGGGGACACTTGCATCTGGGTGGAGAAGCGATTCTCCTTCGGGGCTGTGAACTAGGAAACGCTGATCCACTACGCCGACCACTGCGCTGGCTGTCTCGGCTGTGGCTTTACGCACCCGCATAACCGGTATCTCGCCGATGACCGGATCGTCAGCCCCCACCACAGCGACCACATCGCCCACTTCCAGGGGCTCAGGGCCATCGTTGAGACACACGTCTGCCACGTAACCCGATTTGGCACCAGAGACTATCAATGTGCCATCAATGTATACGCCGGGGTATGTGGAACCTCGCCCTTTGAAGTACCCGGCATAATAACTGGCGTTTGTGGTGCTCCGGGCATAGATTCCCCGGTAGTCCTCGCTGTAGAATATGCCCCCATAGTTTGAAGTGCCTGTCCCTTTTGCGGAGATACCGGTCCCGCCCTGGAAGACGCCGCCGTAACACGGCCATCCCGTACACTCGGTTTTACCGTATACACCGGTGCCATAGTAGCTGTCGCCGTAGACCCCGGGGGCGTACATATTCGTGTAGTGGGACTGGGCGAAGCTGCGGCCGTAAAGTCCCACGCCGTTGTTGCTGCTGAAGAAGCCACCATAGCCACGCCCTTCTTCAACTCCATAGTCCCATCCGGTAACTGCGTACCCATCGTCGGTGGAGCCGACCACGGCCATACCACCAGGGCTTTGCGCATTCACGGCGCTGGCCGTGCTCGAATGCACCAGGAGGGCCGGATACCACGTGGCGTCGTTGTGGATATTGACCAGGGCGTCACCAAAGTCCCATCCCCAGGCTGTGCCGCTGATCACCGCCCCCGGCCTCAGGCTCCAGGCGTATGGAACCGCGGTGATGGGCTGACGAGGAAGTTTGGTATAAGCCCCCCCGCTTCCGGCCTCACGGACGTAGACCTGGATCCAGCGGGGGTCACCGGTGAAGACATCGCTGTTCCAATCGCATATCAGATGGAATGTGAAAACACCGTCCTCCACAGGGAAGTTGTTTAGGTTGTTCAGGCTGGCGTGGTTGTCGCAAGGGGCAACGTAACTGCCCCACGGATCATCGCCGTCCCAGATCTCGACGATGAAATCGTAGTTGTCGTTGGCTGGCTGCCCATCATCCTCCAGACGACCCTGGTAGGTGAAGGTGTCTGTCAGTGATGGACCTCCTGCCGGAGCTACCGGCGGATTACCATCTGGCCCTTGCGCCACGGCGGTGCCCACCACCCACACCAGGGCTGCCAACATTATCGTGGCTCCAATGGAGAGCCACCACTTGTGCGATACTTTCTTGACATTCATTGCCTTGCCTCCTTTAGGTTTGCTATTTGCCATTCACTATTCGCCATTCGTCATTTGTCATTGGTCCCCCCATCTTGCCGCCTCCTTTCGCGCCCGCGCCGCATCAGTCTCCCGCCCCAGCGCCAGGTAGAGATCGGCCAAGTGCTGGTAGGCCACCCCGTCGGTAGCATCCAACGCCACGGCCCGCTCCAACTCGGCCAGCCCTTCTTCCATCCGCCCTTGCCGCGCCAACACCAGTCCCAGCGCCGTGTGGTACGTCGCCACGTCCGGAGTCAGCGCCAATGCTTGCCGGTAGGCCGCCTCCGCCTGAAGATACCGGGCCGGTTCTACCTCCCCCCAGCGGGCATACACCGTTCCCCACGCCGCCTGGACGACGGGATCATTCGGGCTGAGTTGGCCGGCGGCGGCCAGTTGAGCCTCGGTGGCAGGCAAGTCCCCGTTCTGCAGGAGTCCTTCGACCAGTCCCAGGCGGTACTCCGGCTCCAGCGGCCACAGGTAGACGGCTCGCCTTCCTGCTGCCAGTCGCTCCTCCAGTGGCCGCGTGCCCGGCTGGGATTTCCAGTAGGCGACGTCGGCCAACAGCGGGCGCAGGCAGAGCAGGCCGACGAGGGCCAGCACCGCCAGGGTGGGGGGGAGACACAGGAGCAAAGGAACAGGGGAGCCGGGGGACGGAGGGGCGGGGGAGGCCACTCCCCGCCCTAGTGCCGCCGCCAGCGCCAGTACTAGCCAGAAGACCGTCGCGCTGGCAGTGAGATCGAAGCCGAACTGGAGATCGGCCAGGTGGCCCACGACCGCCGCCGCCAGCGCCACCCACGCCAACCGCTCCCGGCGGTCGGGTACGTTCCGCAGCCCCTGCCAGACCATCCGCCCGAAACCGGCCAGCAACGCGCCGAAGGCCACGATGCCTGCCAGCCCTGCGCTCATCCCCAGGTCCAGCCACAGGTTGTGTGCCCGATCCACGGTGACGTGCCGCCCCTGGTAGTAGACCAGTTGCGGGGGGAAAACGCGGGCAAAGACCGGGCGCAGCGTCTCCGGGCCGTACCCCAGCCAGGGGCGAGCGGCGACCAGCGGCAGCGTGGCCCGCCAGATAGTGAGCCGGGCCGCCGTGGAGCCGGCGTCGGTGCGGGTCAAAGTCGCCAGCCGGTCCAGGCCGGGGAGATGGGCCAGGGGGGCCAGCGGGCCGCCGGGCCGGTTGAGCAGCGCCACGAAGCCCACCGCCAGCACCGCCACCACCAGCGTGACCAGCGCCAGCCGCCGGTTGCGCGTGGCGGCGGCCCAGACCAGCCCAAAGGTCAGCGCCGCAGCGCCCAGGCCCACCCACGCCCCCCGCGCCCGGGTGAGGGCCAGGCAGGCCAGTTGGCCCGCCAGCAGCAGTCCGTAAGGCCAGCGGCGTCGGGCCGATAGCGCCCGTCCTGCCGTCAGTGACACCACCAGCACCAGGTAGGAACCCAGGAAGTTGGCCCGTCCGACAGTGGAGAGGACAGGGGAGGCGGCGTCGGTGCGCCAGTCGAGCGGGTCGAGGCCAGCGGCCTGTAGGAGGCCATAGGCGACGACAGGCGCGCTGGACCAGACGAGGGCGGCCCATAGCCGCTCCGCCTGGGCGCGGGTGCGCAGGTTCGTGGCGGTGAGCAGGAAAAGCGCCAGGTATGCGCCGAGCGTGAGCAACCCCTGTTGCCGTTCGTAGAGGCCCCACAGGCTGGCACGGGGATTGACGGAGAGGGCGGTCGCCAGGGCCAGCGTCAGGCCGAAGGCCAGCGCGGGCCAGAGCAGAGGGTGGTGCGGGCTGTTTCTCCGCCCCTCAATGATCTGCGCCAACGCCGCCAGGCCCATCAGCAGCACCAGCGCCCGCAACAATACCGCCTTGGGCAGTTCGAAGGCGTTAGCGCCCCAGGGGTTGAAGGCCACCGGCACGGCCACGGCAGTGACCAGCCAGAGAGCCTCCAGCACCAGCGCGGGCCACGTGCGCGGTGGCGTATGCGTTGCCTGTGTCACTTTTTCCTCCCGGTCGGGTGTAGGGCGGGATGCCATCCCGCCCTACGAATCCCGCAGCACCAGCCCTTCGACCCTTCGACTGGGCTCAGGGCAGGCTCACCTCAGGACAAGCGGCAGGTAGAGCCGGTATCGCACACGCAGAATAGCCAGCCCGCCTGACGAGTCAGCGACGTAGATATAAGCCTCTGTGCCTGACCCGGCTACCGCTACAGCATGGGCTTCCGCCAGCGTATAGTAATAACCAGCCAGC
>JAUWHU010000010.1 GCA_030605705.1 Thermoflexia bacterium
GGCCGCCCGCGAGAATGACCCTGGACAGGACATCCGGGCCGCGCTGGCGATGCAGGCGGCACTGAATGGAGAACGGAGGATGGAGGATGGAGAACGGAGAACGGAGAATGAAGAGTGGAGAACGGAGGATGGAGAGTGGAGAGAAGAATCTCATCCCCCACTTCATCCACGAGCAGTTCGAGCAGCGGACTTACGGCGGTCGCTTTCAGGCCGCCGCGATGTTCGTGGATATCTCCGGCTTCGCGCAATTGACCGAGACGCTGATGCGCGGCGGCGACGAAGGCGCGGAAATCCTGTCCGCGATCCTGAACCAAATCTTTAACCCTACTGTCGACGCCATCGCCGGCCACGATGGGTTCATCTCGACGTTTGCCGGGGACGCTTTCACGGCGATCTTTGGCGAGCCGGCGAATGAGCAAGTCAGCGAATCGGTATTAGCGTGTGCGGGGAGGATTCGAGCGATATTCCGTGAGCGTGGCTTTCACCGGACGCGGTTCGGCGAGTTCACCCTCGGTGTCAAGATCGGGTTGGCTTATGGCGAGGTGGAATGGGGCATCGTAGGCCAAACAGAGAAAGCCTACTTCTTCCGTGGCGAACCGATTGACGGTTGTGCCCAGGCCGAACACCAAGCCCTGCAAGGCGAGATCGTCGTGGCTGAACCGTTGCTCCGACTCGCCGGCGACGAAGCGCTCGACGTCGACGACCTGGGGGATGGCTACTACCGGCTGCGGAAAATCGAGATCGCTCGGAAGCCACCCAGTCTGGCCCGGCGCCTCCGCCTGACCAAAGAGGTGTTGGCGCGGTTCCTGCCCGACGCGGTCGTCGAGTTTGACCGGACGGGCGAGTTCCGCAACGTCGCGTCTATCTTCATCTCTTTCGCCGGGATCGCCGCGCCGGCCGAATTGGACACCTTTGTGTCGGTGTTGATTGATAATGCCCAACACTTTTCCGGCTACTTTAACAAGATTGATTTTGGCGACAAAGGTGGCGTAACCCTGTGTCTCTTTGGCGCTCCCACGGCGTTCGAGAACAATGTGGAACGGGCGCTCGATTTCATCCTCGCGGTCCGGCAAGACTTCCGAGGTTTCGCAGACCTCGGAAGTCTAAAGTGGCGGGCGGGAATCACCTACGGCACGGTCTACGCGGGCATCATCGGCGGGGAGAAACGGTGTGAATACACGGCCATCGGAGACGTGGTCAACCTGGCGGCGCGATTGACGATGCGGGCCGGCTGGGGTGAAATCTGGGTAGCCGAGCGGGTTCATCGTTATGCCCAGAAAGCGTATGATTTCGAGTCTCTGGGCGAGTTCGCGTTCAAAGGGAAGACGGGGCAGATCCCGGCGTATTTGCTCAGAGCGAAGAAGGCGGTGGCGGAGAGGGTCTTTGCGGGCAAGTTCGTCGGCCGCGAAACGGAATTGGCGTTGGCCGATCAGTCTTTCCGGCCGCTGGCAGAGGGGAGATTTGGCGGCGTCCTGTACGTCTACAGCGAAGCGGGCGTGGGCAAATCCCGGTTCGTGTACGAACTGCGACGGCAGAACCCCCGGTTCGATTGGCTCTACCTGCCTTGTGATGGGATTCTCAGGAAAGCCTTCAATCCCTTCACCCACTTTTTCACCCGCTTCTTTAACCAATCTACGGAGAACAGCCCCGCGCAGAACCGCGCCAACTTTGAGCAGATTTACCAAGAGTTGATCGACACCGTTGACCGGAGTCACGAAGGGGCGGAGAGGATCGAGAGTGAACTCGCGCGCCTGCGATCAATTATGGCGGGTTTCCTGGGTATCCAGTACAAAGGTTCGCTCTACGAGCAACTGGAGCCCAAACTGCGCTATCAGAACACGCTGTACGCCTTCCGGGAGACCTTCAGAGCATTGAGCCTGGTCAGGCCGGTGGTGTTGGAATTAGAGGATATTCAGTGGATTGACCCCGATTCGGTGCGGGCAGTGCAAACGTTGTGTCAGGACGTCGCCAACTTGCCGATCTTGCTCGTCGTCACCGGCCGGTATCGTGAGGACGGGAGCAAGCCTCAATTGCCCCTGGAGGTCAATGCCGGCGAGATTGACTTGAACACCTTGTCCGAGGCCGGGGTCAGAGCATTGGCCGAGGACTTGTTGTCGGGCCAGGCTGCGCCCGGACTGCTGGAGAGTCTGGTCGCCAAAACAGAAGGCAATCCCTTCTTCGTCGAGCAGACGTTACGTTATTTCAGAGAAGCCGGGATTATTGAGAGACGAGAAACCAGGCTTTGCCCTGAGGCTCAGCCCGAAGGGTTTTCAGGAAAAAATCTGGTTTCTGAGCCAGTGTGGGACGTAGTGCGCGCCGAGTCCGCTATTCCGGCCACGATCAACGACCTGCTGATTGCCCGCATTGACCGTTTGTCGGATACACTGAAAGAGGTGGTACAGACCGCTGCGGTCGTGGGGCGAGAGTTCGAGGTCCGGTTGCTTGCGGAGGTTTTGCGACGAGTTGATGAGGCTTTGCCGCCGGAGGACGTGACATCCCATCTACAAGAAGGGGTGGACAGGAACTTGTGGGCCGTCTTATCGGAACTGACCTACATCTTTTCCCACGCCCTCTTGCAAGACGCCGTGTACCGCATGCAACTCAAGATGCGGTTGCGCCGGCTCCACCGGCTGGTGGCGGAAGCGATCGAGAGGTTGTATCCCGAGGATAAACGCGCTTATTCGGACCTGGCCTTCCATTACGAGAGAGCGGAAATCAAAGAGAAGACCATCGAATACCTGCACAAAGCGGGTGACTTTGCCAAAGAGACCTATGCCGTGGAGATGGCGACGGGCTATTACCAAAAGGCATTGTCGTTTCTGTCCGAGACCACCGAGGTTTTTGAAACCTCGGAGATCTACGCACGGCGGGTGGAACTATACGCAGGGCTGGGCGAGGTGCTGTGGTGGCAAGCCCGGTACACGGAGGCAGTAGAGGCTTACACCGCGATGCGAGCGGCAGCGGAAGTGGCCGGGGATGCGGCAGCGAGGGCGCGTGCCTGGAACAGATCGGCCCTGGTGCAGGATAGTCAAGGCGACCATCGTGCTGCGCTGGAGAGCGCAGAGCGGGCAGAGGAAATAGCGCGGGCGGCGGGCATCCAGGTCGAACTGGCACAGGCGTTGTACGGGAAGGGCTGGGCGTTTCATAGATTGGGGAACAATGAGGTGGCGTT
>JAUWHU010000160.1 GCA_030605705.1 Thermoflexia bacterium
GGGAAGCGCCATTTAATCTTATGGCTACTGCCCCTAAATAGGGACATTGTGCCGGCAAGGTGAAACAAATGTGAGCTCCCGTTACTAAATATAACCAATTTTTAACCAAGTTTTAACCAATCTGTAACCCCATTTTCCACAATATCGATTATACTGTATTCAGACTTAAATTAAACCTAAAACACGGGAGATTCCACTGACAGTAGAATCGTAAAGGGGATTCTTACAGCACAACACCAGTACCTCGTTCACACGCCCGTCTAAAAGGAAATGCCTATGGTAAGATAACACAAGCAGGTTAGCAAAGTTTGGTTCCCATTCTATTTCTATTCTATTCAACAATCTGAACAATTACCAAATAGGAGGTATATCATGTTCAAAACACGCAGTTTGCGAATTTTTGCAGTTGTAGTTGGAATGCTCGTACTCGCCGGAATGTTCTATGCGTTTGCTGCCGCCAATGTCGTGTCGGAGACAGGCGCAGGTGTTGGCGACGACACGATCTCTGGTTACACGATCACCAACGTTACCTACACTCTCGTTGACGCCAATCCCGACACCATGAGTGCCGTCGAGTTTGATCTTGCCGCGACAGCCGGCGCAGGCACCCCGTCCACGGTAGACGCGCGGGTCGTCGACAGCGGAACTTGGTACGATTGCATTGCGGGGACCCCCCCCGCTTGGTCATGCGCTATAAGTCCCGCTATTGATGTGAGCACGGTGAATACTTTGACGGTGGCGGCAGCCGAATGACAGTCCCGCACCGTTATCGGAGCGCGTGAACGAGTATCCTCGCCGGTATGACGAACGAGGGCGCAGGTGTTTCATCACTGCGCCCTCGTTTATCAAGGAACGTGACACATGCTCTCACACCAGCGCAGATTTAGCCTGATCTCCGGTGTATTGCCCTGGCTCCTGGTGCTCACCGCCTGGCTCGCGCTGGCGCCGCTGCAATTTGGGGGACGTGTAGCGTATATCCTGGTGAACGGGAACAGCATGGCCCCCACCTTGCACAAGGACGATTTGCTCCTCTTGCGTCCCGCCCCTCAGTACACCACCGGTGATATTGTCGCCTACCGCGATCCGCAAATCGGGCCGGTAATCCACCGTATCATCAAACAGCAAGACTCACATTTCACCATGCGGGGAGATCACAACACTTTCACCGATCCTTACCATCCCACATCCGCCGATGTCATCGGCAAACTCTGGCTGCGCGTCCCCAAACTTGGTAAATACGTGGCCGAGTTGAGGACACCGCTAAACTTAACCATTTTATCCAGCATTATAGGGACAATAGCTATGGTCACCATAACCGATCACCCAAAGGCGAGCTTAACTCCGCCTAAGCAACGGCGGATATCGCACCCTCAAAACCCCATTATCTTTGATCTGTTGGTAATCCTGGGAGTCATTGCCCTGGGTTTCCTGGGCCTGGGTGGATTTGCGCTTACCCGTCCCCTCGACCGCGCTGTCACAGAGACTTTGGATTACCAGCACAGTGGACAATTTACGTACATGGCGCCAGCGCCCTCTGATATTTACGATGCGGGAACGGTCCAGCCCGGCGATCCAATTTTTCGCCAATTGATTGACCAGGTCACAGTGGGGTTCCATTACCAGTTGACGACACTCTATCCCGCGTCCGTGGCGGGAACGTATCGCCTGCTGGCGGAGCTGAGCAGCGCCGATGGCTGGAAGCGGACCCTCGAGTTGCAACCCGAGACTCCTTTCAACGGCCTGACCTGCGCCACAACCGGTCAATTGAATCTCCTGGATATCCAGTTGCTCATTGACAATCTGGAAGAACGCACCGGCGTACATCGCAATACCTATAAAATAACCATCATCCCCCAGGTAATGGTCAGTGGGCAATTAGGAGGACAATCTTTTGAGGACACTTTCGCGCCGCACATGGTACTGGAAATCAGCCCTCTCCAGCTGCAATTGGTACACATAGGTGAAGGTAACCCTTTGCACCCTTCCGAACTCAAGGATCTCAAACGTGCAAGCAGTGAACCAAATACACTTTCCCTACTGGGACAGGAACTCAAGATCTCAATGGTGCGCCAGATTGCTTTGGTCGGCATCATTCTCACTTTGAGTGCAGTCGAGGTGTTAGGGCTGCTGGTGTTCTGGACCACGCGGGGCGATGAATCCGCGCGGATTCAACTCAAATATGGCGGTCAGCTGGTTGCAGTGCAGGACTACAATCCATTGAGAACCAATGCCAAAATTATCACGGTAGGCTCTATTGATGATCTGATCAAAATCGCGGAGACGCACAACAGCATGATCATGCATCAAACACAAGGAATGCGGCATCGTTACTTCGTACAAAATGACAAGGCCTTATTCTACTACCCCGCGCACAACAGCGCGACGACAATGGGTGAAAGGAGCTGAATACCATGCCACGGCGATTTTCCTTTTCTTTTAGCATAGTCGGGTTGCTCATATTGATCTTGCTTGGTATAATATCTGCATCGGCGGCAACGAACACCGTACCGGCTACAGGCGCGTCTTGTTCAACCCGTTCCATTCGAGCCAACGATCTCAAACCTGACGAGTGCGCCAGCCTGAATCTGATCAACATCGTCACCACCGACATTGGTACCGATGGCAATTCTCTGATCCTGGGGGACGTAACCACGGACACTCTGCAGGGCCTGGGCGGCG
>JAUWHU010000594.1 GCA_030605705.1 Thermoflexia bacterium
GTGGGGGTTGATACAGTTCATCTGTATTAGCGCAGCATGACGCCGGCAGGGTCTAAACTCGTTTCCGCCGCCGTGATGGCGCGCGCGGCGAGTGGAGAGGGCCTGGCGGCAACCCCCCAACGCTGCTGAGTCTCCCACGCCACTTCCTGGATGCTCTCTAACTGGAACTGGCGCGCCTGGACATCCCCCGCAGCCTGTCGCCCGATGATCAATGTGTTAATCTGTGCATGCTCTGCCGTGGCGTAGATCGTGGTGAGGGGCAGGCACTGCCCCTCACCGGTGGCCTGGAGGATGCTGGTGAGAGCCTCCTCCCAGTCGTGCAAGAATTTGCTCACCTGGGGCCAGGGAATGAATGCCGTGAACGTGTCGGCCAGCATATTGCTGCGCCATAGTTGCTCCAGATATTCCTGGCGTGAGGAATGAGGGGCGCTTGCGGGCCGGAACAGTTTTTTATGGTTCTCTACCTGGGCTTCTGCCGCGTGCAGTATTTCTTCTATCCGGTGTTTTTTATCATTGACCAGTCTGGGGTGCCCCTCGAACTCTAACATGAGGCAGACCTTGCCGGAGGAAGCCGGGCTTCCCCGCACGGAGCGCAGTAATTGTTTCCATTTTGACGAGAGATGGGCGTTAAAAAGGGATACCTCCCTGGCTGTGATGATTTGGGCAGACGTGGGTTCAACTTCACCCCCGAGCACACTGCGGAGCGCGGCAAGGGCCGCGGTCCAGGAGGGGAAACTGGCAACCAACCGCTTCTTCTTCGCTGGCTTGCGGAGCAAGTGTAGTGTGACCCTGGTGATAATGCCCCAGGCACCGTGACTCCCCAGCATCAGGCTGCGTTCATCCGGTATCCCCGGCCAGGGACGTTGCAACTCGAACGGGCCGGAGGGACAAACTGCTCTGATTTGTGAGAGGGCCTCCGTGAGGGGGCGATACGTCAGAGTTTTGACTCCCGGTGTATTGCTGGCGATGCTCCCCCCTAACGTCGTCGCGGCAGAAGGGAAGAACTGACCCGTGGTCAGAGGAGACTCGGCGAGGGCTTGCTCCACGGCGCTCCAGCGAGTTCCAGCCTCGGCGTGCAGTTGGCCGGTCTGGGGATCGAGCTGCGCGATGTGGTTCATGCGTTCCAGCGCGACCGCGAGAAAGGGGGAAGTGGCAGCTTGTTTGACGCCGTAGGGGTCCTCGCCGCCGCCCCAGGGAAGCAGCTGAATTTCTCGCTGGGCTGCCCACTGCATCAATGTGGCGATCTCCCGTTCGTTTTCGGGGAAAACAACTGCGGAAGGGGCCGGTCTCTCACTCTGCCGGCGGATGAAGCCCCGATAACAGCGCCCACCAGCGTACGCAGAGAGGGTGGTGGGATCGTAGTGGATTTGCTCCGGTTTCAGTAGCTGTTGCAGAGAAAGTAACAGTGGCTCTTCCAGGGGCTGGGGCGCGACGCGCGCTTGTTCCGTAGGAGGCGGAGGGCCGGGAGGTAAAGGGAGTAAATTACCTAACGCGGCCCAGAAATCGGAGAAACTTCGGGGGGCGGGTAGGGAAGTCATCAGGAAAGAGAACATGAGTGTATTTCTCCGGCGAGCCTTTGGATCAGGAACAATAGTTCGCTCAGTACCATGGCGGTCGCTCCCCAGATGCAGTATTCACCGACCTGATAACAGGGGATCACCCGCGTTTCCCCGCGCCGAATCTGTATCTTCCGGCGGGCGGTTTCGGGAGCCAGCAGCCGGCGCAAGGGAACAGAGAGTATCTCCTGCACCTCAGCCGTGTTGATGGACCATGAGGCGTGCTGCGTCAGCCGTCCCACCACGGGGTGTACCAGATTGTGACTGGGCGGAATGTAGAGGGGTGTCAAGTTCCCCAGAACCTGGACCGCTTCGGGGGAAAGATGGATTTCCTCTCGGGCTTCACGCAGAGCGGTCTCTGTAAAACTCTGCTCTGTCGGCTCCATCGCCCCTCCCGGAAAGCTGATCTCACCGCCATGATGGCGTAAATTCTCCTGACGTAGGGTCAGTAGCAGCGAAACTTCCCCCTCGTTTGTGTGCAGCGGCACGAGGATGGCTGCCTGGTGTGGCGTGATCCCCGGTTCAGGCTGCAGCCGGCGGGCGGGGGGAGCCATGTGCCGTTGAGCCTCTCTGCCGGGGAGCGATTGTTGCAGGCCCCATTCTAGGTAAGCGAAAAATTGCTCTGGAGCGTCCAATAAGGATGTGCTAAATTTCATAGTCCTATTGTAAGGTAGAGGCGTGTGTAAGACAATGGGAAAGAAGTCATGGTAGTTCAGACAGGGTAAGGTTGTTGTAAGGCTAATTTGAGGTATTCTTTTGAGGTGGACGTGGAATTGCTCGGCTATCTGGAAATAGGAGGGGGAGCGAATGGAAACGCCGCGTAATTTTTGGAAATGTTGCAATGTTTTAGTAAGTGTAATTGTGCTCGCGATCTTGGTAGTTGTTTGTTACGGTTTTGTGCTGCGCCTGCCCTTCTTCTTTGATGACTTGCCGATTATGACGTGGCTCAACCATCATGGCTGGCATGACATCTTGCTTTCACAAGATAGCGGTTACTATCGTCCATTGGCCTTTATGGTTTACAAGTTAGGCACTCTATTGCCTCTGGGGGTACGGCAGATGGCTCTGCATGGCGTGAATTTGGGGTTGCACTGGTTTAGCGCGGTGTTGGTGTTTTGCATTATGCGCCTTTGCGATAAACGACTCGACCGTGCTTTCTTAGCTGCCGCACTCTTTGTGGGTTTTCCTTTTTTAAGTGAAGCGGTTCCCTGGATTACGGCGCTCCCCCATTTATTGGTGATCGCACTGACATTGTTGGCAACCTACATGGCATTGAGAGCCGAGTTGACGCAGCGTCCAGGTTATTGGGGTTTCAGTCTTCTGGCAACGGCGCTGGCACCACTGACGCACGAAAGTGGGATGGTGGCTGGGGTTATTGTGGGAGGTGTGGTGCTGCTCCAGTGTGGATTCCGGTCGCGGCGACGCTGGGCGATGCTGGTCTGCGGTGGGTTACTTAACGTCACCGCCTGGCTCTGGCATGGTTTTGTCCCTGGGGCGTGTACGGGGATGGAACTTGGTGGACTTCCAGATTTGTTTCAGAACTTGATGTTCTTTTTGCAAGGATTGCTTTATCCCATTGGGCCATTCATTGGCTCGGCCGTGCAGTGTTGGGGTTGGCATGATTTTACACTGCTTGGCGTGACCGGCGGGGTGTTGGCAGGTTGCTTGGTTTGGCTGGCACGTCACAGCGGTGACCGGCGTTGGATCGCGCGAAATCTGTGGTGGTGGGCCTGGGGGGCGCTGCCTGCAGCTCTTTCATTGCGGTACGGCACTCTTTTTATCAGTGCGCGACTCTACGCACTTGCGGCGCCGGGCATCGTGATGTTGTGGGCGGCGGTCATTATTGAGGTGGGGCAGTACCTGCGTCGCGCCTGGAGCCGTTCCCTTGTCGTCGTGGTGCTGGCAGGGTTACTGCTTACCCAAAATTTCGTTTACCTGCATCACAAACGCGTATTGTACGAGCTGCTCCGGGGGGTGTACCAACAGGTGTTATCCGTCGCCGCAAATGAGGAGAATGCTCCCCTCGGGTTCGTCAACGTGCCTGCTTCCCTGATTTGGGAGCGGCGTACATATCCGTTGGTGACCGATAACGTTGTTTTTGTTCCACATTATTCCAACATCGGGGAATTTATTGAGGTTAATCGGGGTTGGCAGGTGGCGGACACCGCGACTTTCGGCATGATCTCCCAGAAAACTGACCCTGTTTGGAATGCTTTAGGCCCCTCATTAGAAGGAGAGGCGCTACGACGTTTTGTCCTTGAACACCGCACGATCTGGCTGAGTCGCTACGATGAGCACACGCGGCATTTTGTGCTCTTGGAAGCCGGCGCTATTACGCCGGGCGCGCAGCCGTTGGGTGACGAACCGCTGGCGCGCTTTGCGGGCGGCCCGACGTTGGAATCTGCCGATATTCGGATTGAAGGGCAGGACCGCTGGGCGATTGCTCTTGATTGGCTGGCGGATGGCCCCCTGGACGCGACAATTTTCCTCCACGTTCGAGATGGGGAGGGCCATGTCATCACGCAGGCGGACGGCGCGTCGCTGGGTGGCATAATCTCTCTGGGGTTGTGGCAGGTGGGGGATCGCATTCACGATGTCCGTTACGTGACGTTGCCTGAAGCTACACCTGGACCATTGATAATATCGGTCGGCGTTTATAGTGGAGATACCCGCTTCCCTGCGTTCAGGGGAGACGCTCGTTATCCAGAGGATGCCGTTCCCGTAGGAAGGATCGTGCCTTGAAGATGGCAAGTCGCGTTTCGGTCCGTTTTCTACTGAACTGGAGTTTGGTAAATTTTTCCTCCTCTCCATCCACGACAGGGCAGCAAAAAATCGCAAGATATAGGGGACGTAGTGGCGACTTCAGTCGCTCTGGTCTTGTTTAAACGACTAAAGTCGTTACTACGAGCAAAATTGTCAATGTCCAGTACTGAAGATAAATTGTGGGCGCGCGTTGGCTTTCCGCCGAGGTTAGGTATAATCCCCATACGGTTCAGCTAAGCAACGTCCAGACCTCCGAGGTCTCACGGGGCTTTTGCACGACAGTTTTTCGCTCAATAATATCTTGTGCCTGCGAAGCTCTTATCGGAGACCTCGGAGGTTTTAACGGGGGTCTGTGGGCCGGGCAGGAGGTAGGGGAAAACTGAAAGTTCGAGTGATGATCGCACAGCTCCTTGTGGGCATGAAAAACCGGCTACGATCCGGGGTTCCCCCTGTTTTGCTCTGGGGAGCCTTGTTGTTGGTCGTGTGTGTGTCGTCGTCTCCACCAGGGATACTGGTGGCTGTGGGTTTGCCACAAACGGTGCGGACCACCAACACCAAAGTCGGCGTTCACACCCGCCTTTCCGACGAAGTAGAGGAATGGAAGGTCCAGCGCACGTTAGCCCTGGTGCGTGAGATGGGCGCTTCGTGGGTGGTGGAATATTTCCCCTGGGCTTATATCGAGCCGGAGAAAGGACGCTATGACTGGCAGCATAGCGATATGCTCATTGAGCACGCCCAGAACCAGGGATTGACCGTGATTGCCCGCCTGGGAATGGTCCCGGTGTGGGCGCGCCCCGATCCCGACGCACAAGAGACTACCTTTACTTATCTCGACGCAGAACATTACGCGGACTTCGCCGGGTTTGTGGCGGCCTTCGTCGCCAGGTACCAGGGGACAGTGGAGCACGTCATTATTTGGAATGAGCCTAACCTTAGCTTTGAGTGGGGCTATCGCCCGGTGGATCCCTCGGCCTATGCGGATTTGCTGCGCGTGGTCTACCCCGCCGCGCACGCTGCCAATCCTGATGTGGTGGTGCTGGCGGGGGCATTGGCGCCTACCCTGGAACCGGAAGGGAGTGTCTCTGGCCTAAACGATCTCCTGTACCTGGAAAAATTATACCAGGCGGGGGCGACCCCGTATTTTGATGCGCTGGCGGCTCACGCTTATGGCCTGGTCTTCCCGCCGGAAACGTCTCCGGCGCCGGAGCTGTTGAATTTTCGCCGCGTTGAACTGCTGCGGGCGGTGATGGAGCTGTATGGGGATGAGGAGAAACCGATCTACGTGACCGAATCGGGGTGGAATGACCATCCCCGTTGGGCCTGGGCCGTCAAACCCGCGCAACGCATCACCTATACTCTGAGGGCATACGATTGGGCCAAGACGCACTGGCCCTGGTGCCCGGTCGTGGTGACGTGGGTGTTTCGCACACCCGTATCTTTACATAACTATCAAGATTCCTTCTCCTTTGTCACGCCTGATTTTCGCCAGCGCCCGATCTACGGGGCCGTCCAGGCCGAGATCGCCGCTCGCAAGTAAGGGATATGCAAGTAATTAAACCTCCCATTTCTCATAGAATGCTCAATGCAGAGACGCAAAGGATTCAACGCAGAGGCGCAAAGGCGCAGAGTTTTATATGGTTTTCTCTGCGGCTCTGCATCTCAGTGACTCTGCGTTAACTATCTTCCGCATGGTCAATGGATTATGATCAACGCAAAGACGCAAAGTTTTAGGAGAATTATTTTTCTGCAACGCCCTAAGCGGAACTCTGGAGGTATCGTTTGAAAGCGCATTATCGTGTCTGGCGCCTGCTGTTGTCTGCATTGCTGTTGACGAGTGGCTGCAACGTCATCATGTCCACTCCCACCCCGACGGTTCCACTGCCCTCGCCGACCCCTTCGCCCATCCCTGAAGTTCTGCCATCGCCGACGCCCACACCGGCTCCGGCCCTGACGACGCTGACGCTGTGGGCACCCGATCTGCTGGACCCCTACGCCGAAGAGACGCAGGCGGACTTGCTCATGGAGCAAATCGCGGCGTTCATGCAGGCCAACTGGGATATCCAGGTGCAGGTTTTGGTCAAGACCCCCACCGGCCCAGGAGGACTGTACGCTTTGCTGAGCACCGCTTCTGTGGCCGCGCCGGATGTCCTGCCGGACTTGATCATGCTAAGGGATGCCGATTTGCAAGCCGCCGCCGAGGGGGGCTTCATTCATCCCCTGCCGGAGATTGACGCAGGTGCGCCCGGTGGCTACCCTTTTACCACCGAGGCGACGACCTTTGCCGGGGCGACTTACGGTCTGCCGTTCCTCACGGAGATAGAACAAATGGTCTATAATCCGCGTGTGGCAACGACCACGCCGCTTTCCTGGACCGCGGTGTTGACCGGGGGATATTCCCTGCTGTTTCCTGCTGCGCCGGTCACCGGTTTGGCGGATGATGCGTTGCTCGGAGCTTACCTGGGGACAGGAGGGGATATTGTAGACGACGAAGGTGAGCCGATGCTGGAGCGAGTACACCTGGAGGAGCTTTACCGTTTCCTGAAATCTCTCATGGATGCGGGATTGCTTGAGCCGGAGCACGTCACGCAGCTGCCCGATGCTGCCGCCTGCTGGGATGCTTACCAGCAGGGGTGGGGTACGCTGAGCGTCGTGCCTGCCGGAATGTACTGGGCCACACCCGATAGGCCGGGGATGTCGGGGTGGTTTCCCACCCCAGGCGGTGAACCGGAATCGCTGGCGCACTTGTGGTCTTTGGCGCTGGTCTCCGCAGACCCCGGGCAGCAGGAGGCCGCGCTCGCTTTGGCAGCGTGGCTGACAGCGCCGGAGCGTGTCGCCGAATTATCGCAAGTGGTTGCGCTGCTTCCGACGAGCGGGGAATCCCTCGCGCTGTGGACACTTGCGCCGGAGGATCTTGATTTCCTCGACACGTTGTTGATGGCTGCGAGGCCAGTGTTTCCGTCGTCAGTAGCTCAACCGGTGCGGCGCGCATTGCAGGCCGGCGTGCAGTTGCTCCTCGAAGAGGAAGATACGACGCCGGAGCAGGCCGCTACCCACGCCCTGACCGTCTTGCGAAAATAGCGAAATTGTGAGGGACGTAGTAGCAACCGTAGTAGCGACTTCAGTCGCTTTGAACGACTAAAGTCGTTACTACGAACTAGCTCGGGCCGGCCGCAGGTCAGCAGACCTGCATGTCTGCGATCTCCTGACCGTGCCCGTCTGGGCTGCGGTCGGTAAGTTTTGGGCGGAATGCCCAAATGAGACCGGCCACAGCGTACAAACAACACGGACGACACAGAGTTTTCTTATTTTGGCTCTTTGGGAATTCGCGTGGTCAAGTTAAAATTAACCACGGATTTCACGGATTAGCACGGAAAAAAGTAAAAAATCAGTGTAATCCGTGTAATCTGTGGTGAAAAATTTACGTCGC
>JAUWHU010000379.1 GCA_030605705.1 Thermoflexia bacterium
TTCCATGTTCGTCCTCCTGAAAATTCTATACCAGGGTTGGGAAAAAGTCAAAACTTGGCCCGTAAAACGTCAAACGCCAGAAGGCTCTCTCAAGCACCTCCTGACGTTTGGCTTTTGGCGTTTGATGCACCACCTCAGGCATCAGACCTCACAGGTCTTCAAAACCTGTGAGGTCTGGCGGTTGGTAGAGTTCCAGCAGCACGCCGTGGGTGCTCTTGGGATGCACGAAAGCGTAACGGGTGCCATCGGGATGCGCGCGGATCTCGGTCGCCAGCCGCGCGCCGGCAGTCTGCAGTTGCGCCACCGTCGCTTCGATGTCCTCGACCTGCACACAAAGATGGTGGATGCCCTCGCCGCGCTTCTCAATGAAGCGCCCGATGCCGTTATTCGGGTCCAGCGGTTGGAGTAGTTCCACTTTTGTCTCGCCGCAAGGCAGGAAAGCGACCTCCACGCCTTCGGCAGGCACCGTGTGCCGCTTGCTCACCGTGACGCCTAAGGCATCGCGGTAGAACTCCAGGGCTGCGTCTAAATCTTTCACTGCGATAGCGATGTGATGGATGTGCATTTTCCCTCCGAATGATTGGAATGGAAGTGTCATCTCAATATTCCGGGGTGATTTTTACCACAGAGACACAGAGGGCACAGAGTTTTCTTATTCTTTCTCCGTGTTGTGGGCGCTACCTGCCCATACTACGCTCTGTTTGTGGGCACTGCCTGCCCACACCTACGGTCTGTGGTGAGAATGACAGCTTAAGAAGATGCGAATGGAACGTGTGTGGATTTTTCCGGCTTTCCAGTACCCCCGGTGGGACTCGAACCCACAACCTACGGATTAGAAGTCCGACGCGCTGTCCAATTGCGCTACGGGGGCCTAAAAGCGCGATTTGGGAATCGCGGCTACTGAAACGATGGTATCATCTCAATATTCTGGGGTGATTTTTACCACAGAGACACAGAGGGCACAGAGTTTTCTTATTCTTTCTCCGTGGTGTGGGCACTACCTGCCCACACCTACGGTCTGTGGTGAGAATGACAGCTAACGAAATGTTTACCCCTACTTATTGAGAAGATACAAACGATGGTTGCCTTAACAATTAAGGAGATAGCGGGCGTAGCCCCTTACGTGCTTGCCGCCCGGAGAGTACGCGCAGTATGTGCTCCGGTGGGCAGGAGACGAGAGGTGACAGTTGGGACGGGGTCAGCGGCTGGTTATCGTTACTCAGGAACACCCGAAAGATCGCTTTAATTAACGTCGCTGCCTGGGCTATGTAGCCCGCCTGCTGGCTACAATGTGTTTTGATAACGTACTGCAAACCCTCAACTTGCTTGACTCCTCCCGTCACCCAATCAACCCAGTCAATCACTTCCATCAACGGTCGCCCGCCGTACGCGGCACGATGCTCTGGACAAAGATGGGACAACAACTCGATATTGTAATCTAAGCCGTGCTTCTCCCACCAGCCGTGATCAATGTGGAAAGGGGTGTCCAACGTCGGCTTGATGAAACGTGTCAGTGCTGGATCAGGTGGAAGTATTGCCATGATCAGTCCTCTCCTCGATATGACCAGTAGTTATCACCCAGCGAAACGTACTGCTGACCGGCTGCCAGGATCGCCTGCAGCGGAGCCAGGGGAACGCGCCGCAACAGGTTCAAGACACTGTAAAGGGTGACGACGTGCACAGCCCGTTGTAGACTCAACACCGCCAGCTCCCGGAACGCCTGGTCTACGAGAGTCTCCAGCGGCACGCGCTTCATTTGTTCGGCCAATGCATCTACCGCTTCGGGATCGGACACCCCTATCGCTGCTAGCTCATCAAATTCACAGAAGACGGCGTAACGGGTGACCTCTAAAGATAGCGCGCCGTCTGCCACGGAGACCGTGCGCAGCCAATCCCCGCGCCTGGAACGGAAAGGCCGGGTGCTCACCACGATCGTGCCGGGGTTTTCGCCACGCACCAGGTCAATGTAGGCGCCGGGTCCGACCTTGTACTTTTGATACCATTCCTCCAGGCCGTAGACGTAACGTCCGCTGCGCGCGACCCAGCCGGGGAATTCCTCACCATTCTCGCCATCCACAAAAGTGAAGCGCACATGATCCGTCTGGCGTGCTGTGGGGAAGACGCGCCCCAGTTTGGCGGTCAACGGCAGCGTGCCACTGCGCCAGTGAGGATAAGAGAGCGTCACCGTGACAGTTCCCTGGAGATCCAGCTCCCCTTCAAAGGGGAGTTCTGACCATTCATCGTCCAGCCTGGCTCCTAAAGAGAGCATCATCTCATTCAGCAGACTGCGATTGTAAGGCAGCGGGAGGTGCCGCAGATGCGCAGGAATTTCCAGAACCTGCCGGGGTTCCATGCGCCGCAGGTACCAGATGGCTTGGCCCAGGGGGCCTACCTCGTCGAAGCGCAGGTCTCGCAGTAACGCATACTCTAACGAGAAAAGCTGCAAATCTTCCGAGATCTCAGCGGGCAGCTCCAGTTCGGACAGGAAATTTTCGGTGGGCAGTGGCCCTCCTCCTATCATGTCCAGCATCGCCTCGGCGATGTTGAGCTGTACCTGAGATACATCCATCAGCAGATCCTTGATAAACCACTGCTCGGCCACGGTCACGAAGCGCGGGTCATTATCCAGGGCCTGGTATAACAGCTCCTGCCCCCGCTCGCCGTGGAGCTGGTAAAGTTTTTCCGGGTCCATCTCCTCCGCCGGTAAATAGGTGGCCTCATCAAGAGGATGGCCTCCCGGTAAATCTGCTGCGAACTCCCGCTCGTCGCCGTTCGCCATCCGTAGCTGCATGACGGTGAAGGGTTCATATTGCGGATTGTGGCCGGGGCGCACGGAAATGACCTCACCCAGCAGGTTGCCTAAATTAGGGAAGATAACTCGTTCCCCACTCTCGTAGGACTCCCCCGGCCGGTAGATCCGCCCCTGCGCGAGCGACTCTTCCGCCAAATCCACCAATTGCTGGTGACGGTGCAGAATCAACTCCCGGCTCAGCTCCTTCAGCGTCTTAGGACGCTCATCTTCTACCAGGAGGTTGGTGAGGTATTCCAGGTCTGTTGGCAAAATGGTAAACTGCTCCCAATACTGATCGCTTTTCACGGTATGCTCCACACTTCTCTTTCTCTACTTACGGATGACTTCCCTGAAAAAAGGTCATTTAACCACAGAGACACAGAGGACACGGAGAAGATTTGATGTTTGGTTTAAGAAAAATTCACTTTACACGTCAAAAAGTTAATCTTTTCAAGGTCAAGTTTAAAATCTCTGTGCTGTGGGCACTGCCTGCCCACACTACGCTCCGTGCCTCTGTGGTGAAATTCTTAGTTTTTTCAGTAGAATGGATAAAATCTCAAGAAAGTATTTTACATTATACCAGGAAGAAAGGGTTTGACAAATATGGAAAAATGAACAAACTATAGCTAGAGCAAAGGAGAGAGTATACCCGTTCACGGTCATCCGCGCCAATGAAAGCGGCTGGCAGCCTAGACCAACCGCCGAATTAGAGGAATGAGGAGTGAGGAATGAGGAGTGAGGAGCCATCAGCCGTCAGCCGTCACTCTCCAACCGCACCACAAACGAGAAAATGCCTGACCTGGAATTACAAATTGTGAAAATCTCAGCGTTGTGGGCACTACCTGCCCACACCTACGGTCTGCGCCCTCTGCGGTGAGGGCTTTCATAGGAGGTGTGCGATGAGTATTCAAACTAACGAAACCACCGGGCTGACCACAATTCACGTGGCGGAAGGGCTGTTGCGGGCGATGGTGCTGCGCGGGGCACTGGAAAGCGCGGGCGTTCCGGTGATGCTGAGCTACGAGTCGGCCGGTCCTGCCATCGGGATCACGGTAGGCAGGATTGGGGAGGTGCGTGTGATGGTCCCCGCCGAATGGGCTGCCGAAGCTCGTGAGTTGCTCGCCGCAGAGCCACGCACGGGCGAGATTTTCTCCGTGCCTCCCGATGTCGTAGCAAAGATATAATGAATAGAGTTGTTCCCGAATAAACTAACCCAGGAATTGGACGCGGATTTTCACGGATTACACGGATATTTTTGTAAGAAAACAAGGAAAAATCCGTGTTCATCCGCGGTATCCGTGTCCAAAAGCTTACTGTTTTTATTGAGTA
>JAUWHU010000017.1 GCA_030605705.1 Thermoflexia bacterium
ACTGCTCGGCTTCGCCCAGCTGTTGAGCGCGGCTACGCAGCTTTCAGCCACCGTGGACGAGGGCTTCCACATCACCAGCGGCTACGAGTACGTCCGCACAGGGCAATTGCGCCTCTTCGACGAGCACGCACCGCTGGCCAAAGCCCTGTTCGCCTGGCCGCTCACCTTCGTCCCCGACTTGACGCCCCCGGAACAAGCGCCGAGCTACGCAGCGGGGAACCTCATCAAAGTAGCGCAGGCGACGGTGCTGGCCTACCGGCCACTTGACCGGGTCATCGTCGCCGCGCGGATTCCCGTCACGCTGCTGACGTTAGTGTTAATGGCGACGATCTGTCGCTGGGTCACGCAGGAGGCCGGCGCGACAGCGGGCCTCTTCGCGTTAGCCTGGGCCATCTTCGACCCCAATCTACTGGCCCACGGCAGCCTCGCCACCACCGACATGGGGGCGACGGCCTTCATCTTCTGGAGCAGCTACGCCTTCAGTCGCTACCTGCGTCACCCCGACCGCCGGCGCTGGTGGACAGCGGCTTTGTTGTTGGGTTTGGCCCAGGGCGCGAAACTGACCGCGCTACTGTTGTATCCCGTGCTGGGCCTGCTGGCACTGCTCGATGCGTGGTTCAAAGCACCCCCGGCCCGCCGGCAAGCACTGAGAAAGCGCGCGCTGAGCTATGCGGGGATGGTCGCCGTCTCTGCCGTAGTGCTGTGGGGGCTGTACGGCTGCGAGGTGCGAGCGGTGGCCGGACTGTGGCCCCACGTTCCCCTGCCCGCAGCCAGCCACATCGAACGCTGGCTACGCCTGCAAGAGAATCTCGCTTATGGGCGGGAATCCTTCCTGCTGGGGCAAAATGGGATGCACGGCTGGTGGCAATACTTCCCGGTGGCGTTCGCCGTCAAAACCCCGCTGCCAATGTTAATTTTGATATTGTGGGCCGGCTTACGTTTTGCGTGTTCCGTGTTCCGTCGGCGTTATCCGACGAACTACATTCGTCAACTGTCGCGCCTCCTGTCGCTCACCCTTTTCCCGGTTCTCTACGCCGTTTCCAGCCTCATCAGCCCCATCAATATCGGCTATCGCCACCTGCTGCCGTTACTGCCGTTTTTATACGTCGCCATTGCAAGTTGCAGGTTACAAGTTACAAGTTACAAGTCAAAAAAGCCATTCATTGCGTATTACGCATTACGTTTTACGTCTTACGCTTTACTCCTCTGGCAAATCATCGGCACGCTCGTCATTGCGCCCCACTTCCTCACCTTCTACAACGAGATCGCTGGGGGAGCGGATAACGGCTGGTATTTCCTGGCCGACTCCAACAGCGATTGGGGACAGACATTGAAGGCTCTGGCGACCTACCAGCAGGAGCACGAGCTGGGGCCGGTCAATCTGTCACAATTCACCTTCCTCGATCCGGCCGCCTACGGCGTGGACTACGTCCCCATCGCGCCAATGACGGGCGCGCCGCCGGTGCTGCCACAGCGTTTCAATCCCGCAGCCGGGCTGTACGCCATCAGCGCCACCACGTTAGATGGCGTCCCTCTGCCCTACCCGCCGACGTTCGACTGGTTCCGCCACCGCGAACCGCTCGCCAAAATCGCTCACGCCATGTTCCTCTACGACGCGCAGCCCATGGCGGGGAAGTGGCTCGCCCAATGCGCGACGCCGGTCGCCCCCCTGACGCCGGAGGCCAGCGCGGAGGGCTTCGGCGACCCGACCCTGCGACACATCACTTTCGACTGCACGCAGAGCTGGGTCATCCCCGGCGACGGAAGCGGCTGGTACGCTCGCGCCATTCCGGCGCAGGAGCAGCTGCGTTGGTCCCGACGACCGGATAACCGCCTTGACCTGTGGCCCATCTGGGCGCACCCTTACCAGACGGAGCTGGCCCTGAGCTATCTCCAACCCACCGCCGGTGTACTGCCGCCCTTCGCCATCTGGGACTGTGACGCCTGCTTCCCACAGCCGGAGGAAAGCCAGGTGGAGCTCGCGGGGACACTGGCCTTCCTGGGTCTGGTCGCCCCGCAGCAGGCTGACGCCGGCGATACGGTGGAGGTCCTCACCCTCTGGCGCGTCCTGGCCCGGCCGGAGCGCCCGCTGTCACTCATGCTCCATCTCAAGGGAACCGCTGGCGTCCCCATCGCTGTGGGGGACGGGCTGGGATTCGCGGTGGAACAGTGGCAGCCGGGCGATCTGCTGGTGCAGCGTCACACGCTCAACATCCCCCCGGAAACGGCAGCAGGAACATACACCGTCCAGACCGGGGCGTATTGGCTGGAAACCGTAGAGCAACTACGCCTCGCTGGTGACGACGGCCAACTCTCCACGATAGTACAAATCAAACCTTGAGTC